>JAHIQV010000362.1 GCA_018903185.1 Gammaproteobacteria bacterium
GCCGCGACGAACTCGAAGCCGCCTGGACCTGGGTCGAACCCATCATCGACGGCTGGCAACAGCTGAACGAAAAACCCAAGGCCTACACGGCAGGCAGCTGGGGGCCGGCGGCGTCTTCGGCGCTGATGGCGCGCGAGGGCAGCTCCTGGGTAGAGGAATCATGATCACCGAACACCCCGGCGCCATGCCCGCCGCGCTGGCCGAGCACATCGCCAACGCCCTGCGAAACGCCATCGCGGCGCGCGGCCAGGCCAGCCTCGCCGTCTCGGGCGGCCAATCGCCCATCGCCCTGTTCGAGGTGCTGCGCGAACAGGACCTGGACTGGTCGGCAGTGACCGTCGTGCTGGTGGACGAGCGCATCGTTCCGCGCGACCACGCCGACAGCAACACCGCCCTGGTGGCCCGCCACCTGCTGCAAAGCCGCGCCGCAGCCGCGCGCTTCCTGCCCTTCTTCCGCGAACTCGCACCCCGGTTCAACGCCGAGGTGCTGGATGCGCTCGTGAAAGATGCTGAGACCCGCATCGCCACCCTGCCCTGGCCGCTGGACGTGGCCGTGCTCGGCATGGGCGAAGACGCCCACACCGCCTCGCTGTTCCCCGGCGCACCCGGCTACGCCCGCGCCATCGCCACCGATCAGCGCCTCGCCTGGGTGGTGCCCGACACCGCGCCCCACGCACGCATCAGCTTCACCCTCAGCGCCCTGCTCGCCGCGCGCGAGCTGGTGCTCTCCATCACCGGCGAAAGCAAGCTCGCCGTCTACCGCCGCGCCGCCCAAAAGGCCGACGAGGCACTTCCGATCTCCCTGGTGATCAACCAGACCCAGACGCCCTTGAGCGTCTGGATGAACTGAACAGGAAAACCCCATGACCACGCCCCTGCACCCCGCCATCGAGCGCGTCACGAAACGCATCACCGAACGCAGCGCCGACACGCGCGGCGCCTACCTCGCCAGCATGGCCGCGCAACGCAAGAACGGCACCCAGCGCGGCGGCATGGGCTGCGCCAACATGGCGCACACGACAGCCGCCCTGCCCGCGAGCGACAAGCTGAAGATCCACGCCGAGCGCGCGCCGCACGTGGGCGTGATCACCGCCTACAACGACATGCTCTCGGCCCACCAGCCCTACGAGCACTACCCCGAGCTGATCCGCGGCCACGCGCGCACGCTGGGCGCCACGGCGCAGGTGGCGGGTGGTGTGCCGGCGATGTGCGACGGCGTCACGCAAGGCGCGGCCGGCATGGAGTTGTCGCTGTTCTCGCGCGACGTGATCGCACTGGCCACTGCCGTGGGTCTGTCGCACAACGTGTTCGACGCCGCGCTCATGCTCGGCATCTGCGACAAGATCGTGCCCGGCCTGTTCATCGGTTCGGTGCAGTTCGGCCACCTCAGCACCGTGTTCGTGCCCGCCGGCCCCATGACCAGCGGCCTCTCCAACGACGCCAAGGCCAAGGTGCGCCAGCAGTACGCGCAGGGCCTGGTCGGCCGCGACGCGCTGCTGGAGAGCGAAGCCCAGGCCTACCACTCGCCCGGCACCTGCACGTTTTATGGCACCGCCAACAGCAACCAGATGCTCATGGAAATCATGGGCCTGCACCTGCCGGGAGCGTCGTTCGTGAACCCCGGCACCGAGCTGCGCGAACTGCTGAGCAAGGCCGCGCTGGAGCGCGCGCTGGCCAACACCGGCAAGACCGGCGAGCCCGCCATCTGCATGGCCGACATCGTGAGCGAAAAGACCATCGTCAACGGCATCATCGGCCTGCTCGCTACCGGCGGCTCGACCAACCACACCATCCACCTCGTGGCCATGGCGCGCGCCGCCGGCGTGCTGATCGACTGGGACGACTTCGCCGAGCTCTCGGCCGTGGTGCCGCTGCTGGCCCGCGTCTATCCCAACGGCAGCGCCGACGTGAACCACTTCCACGCGGCCGGCGGCATGGGCTTCCTGATGCAGGAACTGCTGACCAACGGCCTGCTGCACGGCGACGTGACCACCGTCATGGGCCAGGGCCTCGGCGCGTATGCGAACGAACCCTGCCTGGAAGACGGCCAGCTCGCCTGGCGCCCGGTGCCTGCGGTGAGCGGCGACTCCGCCGTGCTGCGCACCGTGGCCGAGCCCTTCAGCGCCGACGGCGGCCTGCGCCTGCTGCAGGGCAACCTGGGCCGCAGCGTGGTCAAGGTCTCGGCCGTCAAACCCGAGCACCGCGTGGTGCGCGCCCAGGCCGTGGTGGTGAGCGACCAGCAGGACCTGCTGGCCCTGTTCAACGCCGGCGAGATCAACAAGGACCTGATCGCCGTCGTGCGCTACCAGGGCCCGCGCGCCAACGGCATGCCCGAACTGCACAAGCTCACGCCGCCGCTGGCCGTGCTGCAGGACAAGGGCTTCAAGGTCGCGCTGGTCACCGATGGCCGCATGAGCGGCGCCTCGGGCAAGGTGCCCGCCGCCATCCACCTCAGCCCCGAGGCGCTGGCCGACGGGCCCATCGCCCGCGTGATGGACGGCGACTGGATCACGCTCGACTGCGAGCGCGGCGTGCTGGAGCTGGAAGTGGACGCCGCCACCCTGGCCGCGCGCAGCGCCGTGCATCCCGACCTCAGCCACAACGCCCACGGCACCGGCCGCGAGCTGTTTGGCCTGTTCCGCGCGCACGCGAGCACCGCTGAGTCGGGCGCGTCTCCGCTCTTCGGTGACCGCCCATAAATTGGACACAGACATGACCACCACCTGCTTCTCCCGCCCCGCTTTCAAATCCCGCGTCGTGCCCGTCATCGTGCTCACGGACCCGGCCCACGCCGTGCCGCTGGCCCACGCCTTGCTCGAAGGCGGCATCGACGTGATGGAGATCACCCTGCGTTCTGATGCGGCGCTCGCCAGCATCGAAGCCGTGGCCAAGACCGTGCCGCAGATGCACCTGGGCGCGGGCACCGTCACGCGCGTGGCCGAGGTGCAGCGCGTCATCGACGTCGGGGCCACCTTCGCCCTGTCCCCCGGCGCCACCGATGCGCTGGTCGAAGCGGTCAAGGCCGCCAGACTGCCGTTCATCCCCGGCGTGATGACGCCCGGCGAGGTCATGCACCGCCGCGAGCAGGGCTTCAGTCTCATGAAGCTGTTCCCGGCCCAGCAGGCCGGCGGCCTGGGCATGCTCAAGGCGCTGGGCGCTCCGATCCCGGACGTGATGTTCTGCCCCACCGGCGGTGTCAGCCCCGAGAACCTGAAAGACTTCCTGAAGCTGCCCAACGTGGCCATGGCCGGCGGCAGCTGGCTCACGCCGGCCGAGGCGCTCGCCGCGGGCGACTGGAAACGCATCACACAGCTGGCGCGCGGAGCGACCGAACTCGCCGCGGGGTAATTCCCCCCCGCGCCGCTTCGGATCACCGCGATGCCAGCGGCCCGGCGAAGCCGGTTCCGCGGCATCCTGGCCCGTCTCGCTCCACCGCTGCCACGTTGAAAGCCGAACTGGCGAGCATGCGAAACTCAAACATCCACAGGGATCGCACATGACCAACCCCACCCAATTCCCCGTCTGGCAAAAGCTCGCCACGCTCGCCGCCGAACCCCAACCCCACCTGCGCGACCGCCTCGACGAGCCCGGCCGCGAACAGCAGATGCAGGCCAGCGCCGCCGGCACCGGCATCCGGATCGACTTCAGCCGCCAGGCGCTGGACGGCGCCGTGTGGGACGCGCTCATGGACCTGGCCCGCCAGGCCGGCGTGGAGCGCCAGCGCGACGCCATGTTCCGTGGCGACGTGATCAACACCTCCGAACAGCGCGCCGTGTTGCACGTGGCGTTGCGCGGCACGCCCGGCGCCAGCGGCAGCGATGCGCCCTGGGGCGATCACATCCAGCAACTGGTGCAAAACGAACTCGACCGCGTCTGCGCTTTCGCCGACCGCGTGCGCCTGGGTGTGGTCAAAGGCAGCACCGGCCTGGCCATCACCGACGTGGTGAACATCGGCATCGGCGGCTCCGACCTTGGACCCCGCATGGCGGCGGAGGCGCTGGCTCCGCTGTGCAGC
>JAHIQV010000363.1 GCA_018903185.1 Gammaproteobacteria bacterium
CCTGGTTCGGTTTCACCACCCTGTGGATCAACCGCCAGGGCCTGCCCTTCGAGACCATCGGACGGCGGCCCGACCACACCGGCGCTGACCTGACGGCGGTGCTGGACGTGCTGGGCCCCGCGCCTTGAGGTTTTGACCCGGCGGCCAACGGTCAGCCCAGGCTGGCGTCCAGCATCAGCATGAAGATGAAGCCGGCCATGAGCGTGACCGAGGCCATGCCTTCGAAGCCGTTGCGGTGCGTCTCGGGAATAATCTCGTGGCTCACCACGAAGATCATCGCGCCGGCCGCCACCGCGAGACCGATGGGATAGAAGGCCGGCAGGCTGCCCAGCAGGGCCAGGCCCGTGATGGCGCCGAAGGGCTCGGCCAGGCCCGAGAGCGCGGCCACCGCCCACGACCTGCCCGCGCTCTGGCCGAGCGTGCGCAAGGCCATCGCCACGATCAGGCCTTCGGGCATGTTCTGCAGGCCGATCGCCAAGGCCACCGAGGCGCCCGCGTTCACCGGATTGCCGCCGTCCACGCCGAGCGCCGTGCCTGCGTAGGCCGCGCCCACCGCCAGGCCCTCGGGCACGTTGTGGATCAGGATGGCCAGCACCATGAGCCAGGCGCGCTGGGTGGCGCCCGGGTCGCGGCCGTCGGCCGTGGTCCATTGCGCGGCGTGGCCGGTGGCGGCCGGGGGCAACACCGCGTGTTCGTGCGGCAGGGCGCGGTCGATGCCGATCATCAGCAACATGCCCAGCGTGAGGCCGATGGCGGTGAGCCCGGCGGCGCCGGTGCGCGCCGAGCCGGTGGCGGCGAGCAGGGCCTGCCCCGCATCGATGGACGGCAGGAGCAGGGCAAAGATGGCGGCGGCCAGCATCACACCCGCGGCGAACGACATGAGCGCCGACTCCTGGCGCTTGCTAACGCGCTGCACCAGGAACACCGGCAAGGCACCCACCGCGGTGGCCAGCGCAGCGAGCAGCGACGCCTGCACGCCCGCCGTCATGGCGCTGCTGGCGCCGGTGGCGTCCCACCAGACGCGGGTGGGCGCCCAGAAGGTGCTGCCTGCCGCCAGCCCGGCCATCAGCAGCAGGCCGGCAGACAGAGCGAACAGGGCGTTGCGCAGCGCGTGCGGTGGCACCGGCAGCTCCAGGCGCTGCATCTGGAACCACGCGGGCTGGATCTGGCGGATGAGGGCGGTCATGGCGGGCTCCTGGGGTCGGACAATCGGGGTTGATGGATAGTTTGACAAAAACTATCAAAAAGAGCCATTCGATTGTCTTGATGGAGGCCATAGCCGCCTCTTGGTGAGCGGGCATGAGCGAAAGACTCTCAGCCTTTCACGCCATGGTCACCGCGACGAAGGCCAGCATGAAGATCAGCAAGGCCGCCATGCCGGGCAGGATGAGCGGCATGTAGTGGATGACTCCCTCAAGGATGTCTTCCGCCTGCTCTTCGGCGTACGCGCGCAACTCCGGGTCTGAATATTCCAGCGGGTGGTTGGACATCGCCTGGTCTGGGGGTGGGTGGATGTGTTGCATGGCAATCTCCTTGAAAAGGTTCACCGGCCATGCGGCTGTCGCTGCCTGTTTGAGCCAACGGCGATGCCGCAATCGCAGCCTGATCCGAGCGCGGGCCCGCGTCAACCGCGTCGGCGTTGTGGCCTTTTTCTTTTCAGATGGCGCAGCGGTCCAGCCAGCCCCAGCCAGATCCAGCCGCTGGCCAGCGCGGGGGCCTTGTGTATCAGACCCGTTGCGCGCTCAGGCAGAATATCCAGCGCGGCTGCGCGTTTGCATCCGCATTGATGCTGGGCCGCACGATGAACATGGATGACGCTATCTCCGAAGAGGAACTGGCCGCCCTCGAAGTGACGCTGCCCACCGCGCTGGAGCTTTGCCGGCTGGGACTGGCCTCGATGATCGACATTCGTCAGACCTTCGAGATCGAGATGAAAGGCGCCATCCCGGACAGCGTGCACATCCCGTTGTTCGAGGTCAAGCGCATGCTCGGCCACACCTTGACCGAGGACGAGCAGGACATCCTGGACGCGGGCAAGCCGAAGGACATGGATGCCATGTCGTTCTTTTCAATGATCAATCAGTTGCACCACGCGCGCGATCACTTGCTGCTGTGTGTCTGCAACAGCGGGCGGAGAAGCCTCGCCGCGGCATCGCTGCTTCGCTCCCTGGGCTACCCGAAGGCCTTGTCGGTGGCCGGTGGCTTCCAGGCTTGGAAAAAGCTGAATGATGTGGCGCTGAAAACGGCACCGCCATCCTCTGCAAGCTGAGTGGCGGAGCCGCCGGGATACGCCCCTCAAAATCCCACCGCCTGCCCGTCGCGCCGCGGGTCGCTCGCCGCCACGTAGCCCTCGCTCGCCGGGTCGCCGAGGCGCCAGATGAACTGCCCCGCGCCGAAGTCCTGGTAGGGGTCGTCGATCAGGCGGGTCTGGTGGCCCAGGTCTTTCAGGCCCTGCACCGTGGCCGGGTCCATGGCGGATTCGACGTTGATGTGCAGCCCGGCGTCGAAGCGCCAGCGCGGCGCATCGCACGCTGACTGGAGGCTCTGGCCGTGGTCGAGCAAACGCACGAGGGTCTGCACATGGCCCTGCGGCTGCATGTTGGCGCCCATGACGCCGTAGCTCATCACCGGTTGCCCGTCTTTCGTGAGGAAGGCGGGAATGATGGTGTGGAAGGGACGCTTGCCCGGCGCCACCAGGTTGGCGCTGTTGCGGCCTGGTCCGGTGCCGAGGTTGAAGCCGTGACCGCGGTTCTGCAGGCTGATGCCATACAACGGCTCCACCGCGCCCGAGCCGAAGCCCATGTAGTTGCTCTGGATGAAGCTGACCATCATGCCGCGCTCGTCGGCGGCGGTGAGGTAGACCGTGCCGCCCTGGGCGGGGTTGCCGGCGCCGAAGTCCTGCGCGCGCTGCGGGTCGATCAGCCTGGCGCGTTCGCGCAGGTAGGCGGGGTCGAGCATCTGTTCGCTGCTCACGTCCATCGCGCCGGGTTCGGCCACGTAGCGGTAGACGTCGGCGAAGGCGAGCTTCATGGCCTCGATCTGCAGGTGTTGCGCGGCCACGCTGTCGACCTTCGTCGCCGCGAGGTCGAAGTTCGAGAGGATGCCCAGCGCGATCAGCGCGGCGATGCCCTGGCCATTCGGCGGGATCTCGTGCAGCGTGTGGCCGCGGTAGTCCTGGCCGATGGGCCTGACCCATTCGGGGTGGAAGGCCGCCAGGTCGGCCTCGGTGAGCGCGCCGCCGTGCTGTGCCGCAAAGCGCGCCAGCGCCTGCGCGATGGGGCCGCGGTAGAAGGCCTCGCCTCTGGATTCGGCGATGGCGCGCAGGCCGCGCGCGGCGGCCGGAAACTTGAACAGTTCACCCACCTGCGGCGCGCGGCCCCAGGGCAAAAAGTGCTCGGCAAAGCCGGGCTGGCTTTGCAGCTCGGGCGTGGCCGCGGCCCATTTCTGCCGCACCACCACCGGCACCGCATAACCGCGCTCGGCCAGTTCGATCGCCGGTTGCATCAGATCGGCAAAGGGCAGCCGACCGAAGCGTTCGCTCAGGGCCGCCCAGCCGGCCACGGCGCCGGGCACGGTGACCGAATCGATCCCGCGCTTCGGGGGCGTGAGTGCGTCGCTGCCGTGCTTGCGGTGGAAGTAGCCCGGCGTCCAGGCCGTCGGCGCGGTGCCGGAGGCGTTGAGGCCGTGCAGTTGCTGCCCGTCCCAGAGGATGCAGAACGCGTCCGACCCCAGCCCGTTGCTCACCGGCTCGGTGATGGTGAGCGCGGCCGCCGCGGCGATGGCCGCGTCCACCGCGTTGCCGCCTTGCAGCAGCATGCGCAACCCGGCCTGCGCGGCCAACGGGTGCGAGGTGCTGACGATGTTGCGCGCGAACAGCGGCAGGCGGGTGCTGGGGTAGCCGTGGGTGTTCTGCAGGTTCATGGGCTTGGGTCGATGCGGGGCAGCTCCCACGCGCGGGTGCCACCGAAGTGTGGAAGCGGTGCGCCGGCCCAATGGACGCTGGCGCAGGGTTCTTGGCGCGGAGCGTTCAAGCGTTGACCCTGGGGTGTGTTTCAGGCGTAGTCGTATTCGCCGCCTTTTTCCAGCGCGCGCTGGTAAGCGGGGCGGGCATGAATCTTCTTGAGCCAGGCCATGGTGGCCGGCCGCGAGGAGCCCAGGCCGGCCCGTGACACGGCCGCCTCAAGGGGGAAGCTCATCATGATGTCGGCCGCGCTGATGGCTTTGCCCGCAAACCAGGGCCGCGAGGCCAGTTCCTGTTCGATGTAGTCCAGGTGCACGTCCACCATGGGCTGGATGCGCTTGAGCGCGATCTTGCCCATCAGCGGCACCTTGCCCATGGCCAGCATCAGCAGCAGCATGGGCATGACCGAACCTTCGGCGTAGTGCAGGAACTGGCGGTAGCGGCGCAGGCCTTCACCGCTGTCGCCGGGGCCGAGGCGGCCGGTCTTCTCGACCAGGTACTCGCAGATCGCGCCGGTTTCCACCAGCTTGATCCGACCGTCTTCCAGCACCGGCGACTTGCCCAGCGGGTGCACCTGCCTGAGCTCGGGTGGTGCGAGCATGGTGCGAGGGTCGCGCTGGTAGGCGCGGATTTCGTAGGGCAGTTCCAGCTCTTCGAGCATCCAGAGCAGGCGCTGCGAGCGGGAATTGTTCAGGTGGTGGACGATGAGGCTCATGGCGGGGCGTTGACGATGGGAAACACACATTGTGGAGCTATCGCTCAGCCCCCGCTGCGCAGCAGCATGGCCGGGTTCAGCCGCATCTGCCGCAGCAGGTAGCGCGCGCCCAGACCGAGGCTGATCACGCTCACGCCCAGCGCCGTCAGCGCGCCGGCCCAGTAGAGGCCGGCCGGGTCCAGGTCCAGGCGCCAGCGCAGCAGGCCGGTGGCGAGCGCGCTGCCGGCGACCAGGGCAAAGGCGGCGGTGACCCCGGCGAGCACCGCGTATTCCCACACCAGCACGCGCCGCAGGCTGGAGAGCCGCGCGCCCAGCGCGTGCATCACCGTGGCGTCGAACACCTGGCGGCTGCGGCTGGCCGCGACCACGCTGGCGAGCACCAGCAGGCTGGCCGCCAGGCAGACTCCGGCCACCACCGCCAGCCCGGTGCTGGCGCGGCCCATGAGCGCGCGGGTTTCGCGCAGCAGGGACTCGGTGCGCACGCTGACGATGTTGGGCGCCACCGCGGCCAGCCGGTCCTGCGCGGCCAGGGCTTCGCCAGCCGGCAGCCAGGCCGCACCCACGTGGCGCGTGATGAAGGGGTCGAGCACACCGTCGCTGAAGATGGCTTCGAGCCACAGGCGCGACTGCATGCGCCGCTGGCTGTAGATGGCCGCGACCGTGGCTTCCACCGGCGCGCCCATGATGTCGAAACGCAGCCGGTCGCCGACCTTCAGGCCCAGCTGGTCGGCCTCGCGGTCTTCCATCGCCACCAGCGGTTCGCC
>JAHIQV010000364.1 GCA_018903185.1 Gammaproteobacteria bacterium
GGCCAGGCCGCTCACGTCCAGGCCCAGCGGCTTGGCCCAGTTGGTGACGGTGAAAAGGTAGCCGTCGGCCACGGTGAACTGGTCACCCATCAGGTACTGCTGGCCGGCGAGTTGGCCATCCACCCAGGTCAGGCGCTGCAGCAGGCGGTCTTTGAATATCTGCTTGGCCTCGGCGGGCTGGGCGGGGTTGAACAGGGGGCTGAAGCCGCCTTTGTGCAGTTCGGTGCCGATGAAGTTGAGCCATGACTGCAGCTGGTAGCGGGCCAGGGTGCCGTTGGCGGGAGCGAGGTTTTTCTCGGGCGCCTGGTCGGCGATGTACTGCACGATGGCCGGGCCTTCGCGCAGGGTCTCGCCGCTGTCGAGCGCGAGGAAGGGCACGTAGCCCAGCGGGTTGACGAGGTAGTAGTCGCTGCCGTCGGGCAGCTTGTGGGTCTTGGTGGGCGCAGCAACGGCTTCGAAGGCGAGGCCGGCTTCGTGCAGGGCGATGTGGGGCGACAGCGAGCAGGCGCCGGGCGAGTAATAGAGCTTCATGGGGTGGTTGCCTCGAATGTTTCTGGTGTGGTGGCCGGCCCGGAGCGGGGCACCGGGTGGCGGGATGCTAGCGGACGGGCCGGTTTTCTGCTGGGCGCGAGGGCTTTGGCGCTGTCTGGCCCGGTGGACGGTGGGTCGGTGTGTCAATTGGACTCATGAGGCTGTTAAGTTGTTGGTATCTTGAGGTTCCAATTTCGAGCTTTGCCACACCAAGGACCGCCATGGCCACGGGACAGTTTGCCTACGCCAACAACACCAACCGCTTTCTGGCCGCGCCCGAACTGGGCGCACAGCCGTTTGCCGTGGCCGGTGTGCCGTACGACGGCGTGGTGACGAACCGGCCGGGGGCGCGTTTCGGCCCGCAGGCGATCCGCGCGGCGAGCCTGATGCTGTGCGACGGCATCCACCCGGTGTTTGACGTGTCGCCGCTGGGCCAGCTGGGCGATGCGCTGGACATGCGCCTGCCGAACGCCTCGCCGCTGCCCGAGGTGCGCCGCGCCATCGAGGCGCAGGCCGCGGCGCTGATGGCGAAGCACCACAGCGTGTTCCTCGGCGGCGACCACTCGGTCACGCTCCCGCTGCTGCGCGCGGCGAAGGCGCAATACGGCGGCGGCGAGCCGCTGGCCTGTGTGCATTTCGACGCGCACTGCGACACCTGGAGCGACCACTTCGGCGAACCCTCGGGCCACGGCACCTGGACCTATGAAGCGCTGCAGGAGGGGCTGATCAGCCCGGCGCACACGGTGCAGATCGGCATCCGCTCCAGCGGCGAGCGCGCGGCGCGCGAGTATGTGGCCGACCAGGGCGGGCAGATCTTCACGGCGCGCGCGCTGCGCGGGCTCGACGGGGCGGGGCTGCGGCCCGCCATCGACGCGATCCGCGCCCGCATCGGCCAGCGACCCTGTTACCTGACGCTGGACATTGACGTGCTGGACCCGGCGTTTGCGCCCGGCACCGGCACACCCGAGCCCGGCGGGCTGACCAGTTCGCAGGTGCTGAGCTTCATCGAGGAGCTGGCCGGGCTGAACTGGATCGCCATGGACTGCGTGGAGGTGGCCCCGGCCTACGACCACGCCGAGCTCACCAGCAACGCCGCGGCCTGTTTTGTCTGGACCTACCTGTGTGGCCAGATCGCCAAAGTGGCCCAAGCGTCGAAAGGGGGCTGAACCATGTTCTCACGCTCCTTGCTGGGCTCCGACACCCAGCTCAACCAGCAGAGTTATTACGAAGCCAGCGTGGTCCGGCCCTTGCCGAATGCGCCTTTGTACGGCGCGGTGCAGGCCGACGTGGTGGTGGTGGGCGCGGGTTTTGCGGGCCTGAGCGCGGCGCTGGAGCTGGCGCAGCAGGGCCTGAGCGTGGTGGTGCTGGAGGCCGACCGCGTGGGCAGCGGCGCGAGCGGGCGCAACGGCGGTCAGGCCATCGTGGGTTATGCCAGCGGGCAGGGGCCGTTTGAAGCGCAGCTGGGTGAGGCCGATGCGCAGTGTGCCTGGGACATGTCGGTCGAGGCGGTGGACCTGATCGAGCAGCGGTCCCTGGCACTCGGCATCGACTGCGACTGGCAGCGCGGCTACACCTATGTGGCCGAATCGGCCCGAAAGGCGCGCGCGCTGCAGGCCGAGGTGGACGATCTGCAGCGGCGCGGCGTGGCCTGTGATGTGGCGACCGGCGACGATGTGCGCCGTCTCATCGACAGCCCGCGTTATGTGGCCGCGGCGTACGAACGGCGCTCCGGTCATCTGCACCCGCTGAAGTACGCGCTCGGTCTGGCGCGGGTGGCGCAGGCGGCGGGCGTGCGCCTGTTCGAGAACACGCCGGTGACCGCCCTGCGCCGCGGCCCGGCGCTGGTGGCCACGACCGCGCACGGGCACGTGACGGCGCGCTTTGGTGTGCTGGCGGGCAACTGCATGCTGCCCGAGTACGGCCCGCAGGTGGCGCCCGAGATCACGCCGCGCGTGATGCCGGTGGGCACCTACATGGTGGGCACCGCGCCGCTGGACCCGGCCCTGTGCGAGCGCCTGATTGCGCACAACGCGGCGGTCTGCGACAACAACTTCGTGCTCGACTATTTCCGCTTCAGCGCCGACCACCGACTGCTGTTCGGCGGGCGCGTGAGCTACACGACCATGACGCCGCACGACCTGAAGGACGTGATGGTGCGGCGCCTGTGCGCCGTGTTCCCGGCCTTGAAGGGCGTCCCGATCGAATACGTCTGGGGCGGCTTCGTGGACATCAGCATGAACCGCGCGCCCGACTTTGGCCGACTCGGCGACAACCTCTATTACCTGCAGGGCTTCAGCGGCCACGGCGTGGCGCTCACCGGGCTGGCGGGCCAGCTCGTGGCCGAGGCGGTGGCCGGGCAGGCGGGCCGTTTTGATGTCTTCAGCCGCCTGCAGCACCGCCCGTTTCCCGGCGGCTCCCTGCTGCGCACGCCCAGCCTGGCGCTGGGCATGCTCTGGTACCGCTTGCGCGACGCGTTCTGAGGGCCGGTGCCCCCAGCCGCATCACTGTTGCTGGCGCGGCTCGCCCTGTTCGTTCACCGTGATGGTCCTGCCCGGGTCCGCTGCCATCTGGACGCGGTGGTCCTGGCCGCGGAAGCTGTAGGACACGTCCCAGAACGCGGGCTGCGCGCCGCCGGGGGTGTTTTCGCAGCGCCGCACATCCTGCGTGGCTGCCTGCCCGTCGCGGCCGACGTTGGCGCCGAGCGCGGCACCGGCGATCACGCCACCCACGGTGGCGATGTCCTTGCCACTGCCGCCGCCCACCTGGTGACCCAGGATGCCGCCGATCAGGGCGCCGGCCAGCGCACCGGGCACGTTGGCGTTGCCGCCCTGGCCCTGGACCTGTTCACGCTCGACCCAGCAGCGTTGTCCGGAAGTGGCGAGCACGGCCCGCACGGACGTGACCGGGGCTTCGAAGAGCCGTTCGTTGTTGCGGCGGCGGCTGTCATAGACCGCCACCGGTTGTGGCGCGTAGCGGTTGTTGTCGATGCGGCCGTTGCCTTCGACGGTGCGCACGGACGAGATGCGGTCGTTCATGCCCATCGCTTCCAGTGACGGATAGCGGCCGGGGCGCAGCACGACGCAGCGGCCATTGAACCGGGTGTCGTTGCAGACCTCCCAGCGCTCGCCGATCACCACCGCCGAGGTGGCGCGGTCGTTGAAACCGGCCCGTTCGAGGTTGGCAATGTTTTCTTCGGTGGTGAAGGAGCGGCCCTGGAAGCCTGCGCGCTCGAAGAAGGTGACCTGGCCGTCCGCCCGGGCAGCTCCGGGGGCTGGCGCGTAGCGGTCATCGCGGATGCGCACGTTGCCCGCGACGGTGCGTACCGAGGTGACCTCGTTGTCCAGGCCCATCGCTTCCAGCGACGGGTAA
>JAHIQV010000365.1 GCA_018903185.1 Gammaproteobacteria bacterium
TCAGCGGCGCGTCGCAATCGTCATCGGCCCATGTGGGCTGGGCGGCCACTGCCAGAGACAGAACCAGCAGGCCGTGCCCCAAAGAGGGGTGGTATTTCATGGGAGGCTCCTTTATTTCGGGTTAACGCACGACAAACGGTTCGTGGTGCAGGCTCCGCATGGCTGCGTGAGGGTCCGACCCAACCTGCCACTGATCGCGGCATTGACAAGCCATCCCAGATCGGGCGGCGCGCCCACCGCTCATGCCAAGGCTGGCGCCCATCAGCCCATTTTGAGTGGCAACTTTGATACGAATGAGGCGGCTATTGCTTTCTTGTTGAATGGCATTGTGAAAAAACCACCATGTATGCATGCTGAATGGCGGATTCATCTTCTGTTCATCGCCGAAAGGCAAAGGTAGGTCTATGGTCCTTTGCTGCTGTGCAGCCGTAGCGCTACCTTGTTGTTTCTGTCTTGACAACGTGGAGTCTGGATAGAAGGATCTCTCGGTGTGCCAGCGGGGCTCTGAAGCGACGATCCGTGCACGCTACGAGCAGGTAATGGGTGAGCGCCAGCTGAATGGCGGGTGAACGAGTTCCTCAGTGTCTGTACATCGAGGCAGGTGCAGACTGAAATCACAGTCAATGTCGACTGGGGGTTCACACAGAGGACTTCATCATGAACAAGACCTTGCTTTTTGCGTCGATTGGCATGTTGGCAGTGGCTACCAGCACCTTGTCGCTGGCCGATGTCCGCGAATACCGTGCAGACCTAGGGGTGGGGGTTCTGTCCGGTTATGACAAAGTCCACATGCAACTGGCATGGGACTCACGCAAACGCGATGAGCATGCGGGCCGCGATGAAGCCAGCGACAACCGCGAACCGACCAAGGGCACGCGTCCGGATGCCGGGGTCGACCACGGGATGCAGGCCGTCCCCAAAACTGCCGGCCCAGGCCAACCGGGTGACGGGTGGCTTTACTTCTCGCACCCTGCAGGGGATCGCGCCGTCGTCATTAGTCCGAAAGGTGGGTACTACTTCAGTCACGGCACGGGTCTCAGGTTGGTCGCGGTGACGCAGCCACGATCCTGAAAACCCGCAAACTCACGGGCGATATATTGGGTCGGGAACCCCCAGTTCGGCCAGTCGCGTTGGGCTGCAGATCTGCCGGCCGCATTGGGCCGTCGAAAGGAGATGTAAGGTCAGCGACTGCTTTGGAGGGATGAGCCTCTTGGAGCCGCCATCGGCCCATGGCGGCTGTGCTCTGGAACAGGTCATCGGCATGGAAATAGTCGGGTCTATAGGATGACTGGAAGTGGCCGATGAGCGCCGTCCACCCATCCCCGGGTAAACCCTCCATTGACACCACCCCGCGCTCCCCCCAAGGTGCAAGGCTCGCCCGTCAGCCTTTCACCCGGAGTCGCGCCATGCCCACCACCCAGTACCAACACATTGCCACCGTGATGCAGGTGGCCACCGACGGCGCAGACGCGCAGGCCGCGGCGGGGCATAGGCAGGTGATCCGCGATTCGTGGCTGCGCTGTGTGCAGCAGCACCGGCTGGACCCGACCCGCATGCAGGAGGCCGTCATCCTGCCGCAGGCGCGGCTGCGCGAGCACCAGGACCAGATGGAGGCGCTGCTGCAGATCGCGCGCCACGGGCTGGAGGCGCTCTACAGCAAGGTGGCGGGGCTGGGTTATGTGGTGCTGCTGACGGACGCGCGCGGCGTGACGGTGGACTTCCTGGGTGACCTGGTGTTCGAGCCCAGCCTGCGCAAGGCGGGCCTCTACCTCGGTGCGGACTGGAGCGAGCAGCACGCGGGCACCTGCGGCGTGGGCACCTGCATCAGCACCGGCGAGGCGCTCACCGTGCACCTGGACGACCACTTCGACGCGACCCACATCCCGCTCACCTGCACCACCGCGCCGGTGTACGACAGCGCGGGCGAGCTGAGCGCGGTGCTGGACATTTCGCAGCTCAGTTCGAGCCAGCCCAAGAGCAGCCAGCACCTGGCGCTGCAGCTGGTGAAGATGACGGCGCACGACATCGAGCACGCGGCCTTTCTGCACCGCCACCGGCACGACTGGATCTTGCGGCTCTCGGCGGCGCCGCAGTTCCTGGACGTGCAGCCCGAGTACCTGCTGGCACTGGACGCGAACGGCCGCGTGGTGGGCCACAACCGGCGCGCGCAGCTGGCTTTGCAGGGCCGCGCGGTGCACGCGCCGCCGCTGGTGGGGCGGAGCTTCGAGGCGCTGTTTGAGCTGCCGTTCAGCCAGATCGGCCGCTTCGTGCTGACGCAGCCCTCGGACCAGCGCGCGGTGATGCTCGCGGGCGGTCGGCAGCTGCTGTTTCTCTCGGCCGTGCCGCCGCCGCCGCGCCCGGTGGCCGCCGCGCAGCGCGAGCGCGCGGTGCCGTTGCCGCTGGCCGCGCTCTCGGCGGGCGACGCCGCGCTGGACCGGCAGGTGGAGCGCGTGGCGCGGCTGGTGAACACGCCGATCAGCCTGCTGATCACGGGCGAGACGGGATCGGGCAAGGAGTTTTTTGCCAAGGCGGTGCACAGCAGCAGCGAGCGGCGGGCGCGGCCCTTTGTGGCGGTGAACTGCGCGGCGATTCCCGAGCACCTGATCGAGAGCGAGCTGTTCGGCCACCTGCCGGGCAGCTTCTCGGGCGCCTCGCCCAAGGGCAAACGCGGTCTGATCGCCGAGGCCGACGGCGGCACGCTGTTCCTCGACGAGATCGGCGACATGCCGCTGGCGCTGCAGGCGCGGCTGCTGCGCGTGCTGTCGGAGCGCGAGGTGCTGCCGGTGGGCGCGACCAAGCCGGTGCCGGTGAACATCCGCGTGATCGCGGCGACACACGCGCCGCTGGAGCAGCTGGTGCTGGCCGGTCGTTTCCGCGACGACCTGTATTACCGCCTGAAGGGCGCGCACATCCAGCTGCCGCCGCTGCGCGAGCGCAGCGACCTGGGCGCCATGATCACGCGGCTGCTGGGCGGGCGCTCGCTCACGCCCGCCGCGCTGCAGCGGCTGATGAGCCACGGCTGGCCGGGCAACCTGCGCGAGCTGCGCAACGTGCTGGACTACGCGGGGAGCCTGTGCGCGGATGGAGCAATCGACCTGGACGATCTGCCGGAGTTGCAGGCGGGGCGGTTGGAAGTGCGCGCTGCCGACGTGGCGCCCTACGACGGGCCGGAAGCCTTGCTGCAGGCGCTGCGTGCGGCGCACTGGAACGTGAGCGCGGTGGCGCGGGACATGGGGCTTTCTCGCATGACCTTGTACCGGCGGATGAAGCGCGGCGGCATCGTTCCCCCGAACAGGCAGGACGATCCCTCGCTCCACTGAACGCCTGCTCGAAGA
>JAHIQV010000366.1 GCA_018903185.1 Gammaproteobacteria bacterium
CGGCAACGGACTGTCCCGGTTCCGATCGGTGGCCACGACCATGGCCTTGGGCTCGGCCGTCTGGGTGACGGAAGCGGCTCATGCGGTCAATGACCTGCCGGGTGGCCCGGCGGTCAACCAGCTCAACTTTGCACCGCCGGTCACCAGGATCGCCGAAGAGCAGCACTGGCTGCACTGGTTCATGATGGCCATCTGTGCCGTCATCTTCGTGGTCGTGTTCGGCGTGATGTTCTATTCGATCATCAAGCACCGCAAGTCGGTGGGCCACAAATCGCAGGAACTGGCCGAACCGATCTGGGTGGAACTGGGCTGGACCATCGTTCCGCTGCTGATCGTGATCGGCATGGCGCTGCCCGCGACCAAGGTGCTGGTTGCCCAGAAAGACACCACCAACAGCGACCTGACCATCAAGGCCACGGGCATGCAGTGGAAGTGGGGCTACGACTACATCAAGGGTGAAGGCGAAGGCATCGCTTTCCTGTCCACGCTGGACAGCACCCACCGCGAAATGTCCAACTCGGGCAACCCGCCCCCGACGGACGACTACCTGCTCAAGGTGGACAACCCGCTTGTGGTGCCCGTGGGCAAGAAGATCCGCATCATCACCACCGCCAACGATGTGATCCATTCTTTCATGGTGCCGGCCTTCGGCATCAAGCAGGATGCGATCCCCGGCTTCGTGCGCGACACCTGGTTCCGCGCTGAAAAGACCGGTGACTTTTATGGCCAGTGCGCCGAGCTGTGCGGCAAGGAACATGCCTACATGCCGATCCACGTCAAGGTGCTGAGCACCGAGGCGTACACCGCCTGGGTCACCGAGCAACAGAAGGCCCTGGTCGCTGCGAAGTGAACCGTGAGCTGAAGAATTCAAAGTATCCAAGGAATCAACGATGAGTGCAGTTCTCGACCATCACGACGCGCATGGCCACGACCACGACCACGACCACGATCACCACGCTCCCACGGGCTGGCGTCGCTGGGTGTACGCCACCAACCACAAGGACATCGGCACGCTGTACCTGCTGTTCGCCTTCACCATGCTCATGGTGGGTGGCGTGCTGGCGCTGCTGATCCGCGCCGAGCTGTTCCAGCCCGGCCTGCAGCTGGTCAACCCCGGCCTGTTCAACCAGCTCACCACCATGCACGGCCTGATCATGGTGTTCGGCGCCATCATGCCGGCCTTCGTGGGCTTCGCGAACTGGATGATCCCGCTGCAGATCGGTGCCGGTGACATGGCCTTTGCGCGCATGAACAACTTCAGCTTCTGGCTGATGATTCCTGCGGCCATCATGCTGGTGGCCTCGTTCTTCATGCCCGGCGGGGCCCCCGCCGCCGGCTGGACGCTCTACGCACCGCTGACCCTGCAGATGGGCCCCTCGATGGACGCCGGCATTTTTGCCATGCACATTCTGGGCGCTTCGTCGATCATGGGTTCGATCAACATCATCGTCACCATCCTGAACATGCGCGCACCCGGCATGACGTTGATGAAGATGCCCATGTTCTGCTGGACCTGGCTCATCACCGCCTACCTGCTGATCGCCGTGATGCCCGTGCTGGCCGGCGCCATCACCATGACGCTGACCGACCGCCACTTCGGCACCAGCTTCTTCAACCCCGCCGGCGGCGGCGACCCGGTGATGTACCAGCACATCTTCTGGTTCTTCGGCCACCCCGAGGTCTACATCATGATCCTGCCGGCCTTCGGCATCGTGAGCCAGGTCGTGCCCGCCTTCGCGCGCAAGAAGCTGTTCGGCTACGCCTCCATGGTGTACGCCACCGGCTCCATCGCCATCCTGTCCTTCGTCGTGTGGGCACACCACATGTTCACCACCGGCATGCCGGTGACGGGCCAGCTGTTCTTCATGTACTCGACCATGCTGATCGCCGTGCCCACGGGCGTGAAGATCTTCAACTGGATCGCGACCATGTGGAAGGGTTCGATGACCTTCGAGACCCCGATGATGTGGGCTGTCGGCTTCATCTTCGTGTTCACTATCGGTGGCTTCACCGGTCTGATCCTGTCGGTCGCCCCGATCGACATCCAGATGCAGGACACCTATTACGTGGTGGCCCACTTCCACTACGTGCTGGTGGCCGGTTCGCTGTTCGCCATGTTCGCCGGCATCTACTACTGGCTGCCCAAGTGGACCGGCGTGATGTACAGCGAAACCCGCGGCCAGATCCACTTCTGGTGGTCGATGATTTCCTTCAACATCACCTTCTTCCCGATGCACTTCCTGGGTCTGGCCGGCATGCCGCGCCGCTACGCCGACTACCCGATGCAGTTCGCCGACTTCAACGCCATCGCCTCGGTGGGTGGTTTCGCCTTCGGCATCGCCCAGGTCTATTTCTTCCTCGCCGTTGCGCTGCCCGCCATGCGTGGCAAGGGCGCCAAGGCCCCGCAGAAGCCCTGGGAGGGAGCCGAGGGTCTGGAGTGGGAAGTGCCGTCACCGGCCCCGTTCCACACTTTCGAGAATCCCCCCAAGCTGGACGCCAGCGCCACCCGCATCGTTGGCTGAAGCCATTGCCAACGTTGGAAAAAATGACGCCTGACCAAAAAAAGAACAACCTGCGCCTGGGCCTGATCTTGGGATCCGTGGCGCTGGTTTTTTTCCTCGGCTTCGTGGGCAAACTGGTGTTGTTCGGCGGCTGATCGCCGCCCGACACCCGTCACTTCGGAACACCCCATGGGACTGCGTCGCGAAAACTTCAAGATGGTGGGCAAGCTCGCCGTGATCACGCTGGGCATGTTCGGCTTCGGCTACGCGCTGGTGCCGATCTACAACGCCATCTGTGAAATGACCGGCATCAATGTGCTGGCACTGGCCGAGCGCGACGTGCCCGGCCAGCGCGCCGTGCTGCCGGCCAACACCCAGGTGGACCGCTCGCGCAGCATCACGGTCGAGTTCGACGTCAACACCCGCGGGCCCTGGCATTTCAAGCCGGCGGTGCGTTCGCTGCAGGTGCATCCGGGCGAACTCACCACCGTGGTCTACGAGTTCCAGAACATCCAGGACCGCACCATGGCCGCGCAGGCCATTCCGAGTTACGCGCCCAAGCAGTCGGCCGCCCATTTCAACAAGCTGGAGTGTTTCTGTTTCACCCAGTACACGTTGAAAGCGGGTGAAAAGAAGGAATGGCCAGTGGCCTTCGTGATCGATCCGCGCCTGCCCAGGGACGTCACCACCATCACGCTGTCTTACACCTTCTTCGAGGTGGGCGGCAAGGTGCCTGCGGCGCCCCTGGACGTGGCGGTGCACACGCTGCCCATCACCCAGCCGGCGGATCCGGTATGACCCAGGTTCCCGTGCACCGGCGCAAGGGCTCGATCGGCGCCACGGTGAAAGCTGTGCTCTGGGGTTTTCTGGGTGTGCGCCGCAATGCCGACTACCAGAGCGACATTGCCAAGCTCAACCCCATCCACATCGTGGTGGTGGGCATCGTCATGGCACTGCTTTTTGTCGTTGGCCTGATTTTGTTGGTGAACTGGGTGGTGCCCTGAGGCCCGGTTCCCGAACACACTTTTCATTCTTCCAGCTATTCATACAAGCGTTCAGCAATTAGGAGAGAGCATGTCAGCAGCAGCACACGGCACAACGCCTTATTACTTCGTCCCCGGGCCATCCCGCCACCCGGTGATGGCGGCCATTGGCCTGTTTTTCGTCATTCTGGGCGCGGGTCAGTGGATCAACGGCGCCGAGTGGGGCATGTATTCGCTGGCCTTTGGCCTGGCGTTCTGGTTCGTGGTGCTGTTCCAGTGGTTTGGGGAGGCCATCGGTGAGAGCGAGAGCGGCATGTACGGGCGCAAGATCGACCTGTCCTTCCGCTGGAGCATGAGCTGGTTCATCTTCTCGGAGGTGATGTTCTTCGGCGCCTTCTTCACCGCGCTGTGGTGGGCGCGCACCCATTCGGTGCCGGCGCTGGGCAACATCGAGAACGCACTGATCTGGCCCGACTTCACGTCGGTGTGGCCGAGCCTGCAAGCCGGTGCCACGGCATCGCCAGCCGGCATCGTCGAGCCGTTCCAGACCATGGGCCCGTTCTGGCTGCCGACCATCAACACCGCGCTGCTGTTGAGCTCGGGCGTGACGCTGACCATCGCCCACCACGCGCTGCAGGTCGGGAACCGGGGCAAGACCATCGCCTTCATGTGGATGACGGTCCTGCTCGGCATCGTTTTCCTGTTTGTTCAGGGATACGAATACGCGCACGCCTACAGCGACCTGAACCTGAAGCTGTCTTCCGGCATCTTCGGTTCGACCTTCTTCCTGCTCACCGGCTTCCACGGGTTCCACGTGTTCGTGGGCATGCTGATGCTGCTGTTCATCACGCTGCGCCTGCAGAAGGGCCATTTCACCGCCGAGCGCCACTTCGGTTTCGAAGGCGCTGCCTGGTACTGGCACTTTGTGGACGTGGTCTGGCTGGGTCTGTACATCCTCGTTTACTGGATGTGAGTCCGGGCGCGGGGTGTGATCACGCTCCGCAGAGGCCAGAAAAAAGCGCCCGCAGGCGCTTTTTTCTTGTCCGGTATCGTTGCTCCGGCTCAGCGCTGCAAGGGCAGGCCGGTGGGCTGTATCCAGCCCATCAGGTAGCTGACGAGCACCGCGACAAACAGCAGGATGGAGAATCCCACCCGGAAAGCCAGTGCACGCGCCATGTGGTTCTTGCGTGGGGCAGCTGTTTCGCCCTCTTCTCCGGTTTCGCTGGCGCCGCCGCGCATCATGAAGACCAGCGCAGCCGCCAGGCTGCCGATGATGGCGACGAAGGCCGCGATGACAAGGTATTTCATGCAACCAATTATCGGTTTCTTTCTGATTCCCGCGGGCGCTCGGACATGAGTGCCCAGTCCACGCGTTTCTGGATCGTGACGCTGGCCACTGTCGCCACGATGGCGGTGACCGCCGCGCTGGGCTTCTGGCAGCTCGACCGCGCCGGGCAGAAACGCGCGCTGCAGGAACAGCTTGATCAAAGGGGCCAGCTGGCACCCTGGTCGACCAGCGACCTGGTGCAAGCTACCGATCTCCAGGCTGGCCTGCACCGTCCCGTGATGTTGAGGGGGCACTGGGTGCAGGGCGCCAGCCTGTTTCTCGACAACCGGCAGATGAACGCACGCGCGGGCTTTTTCGTGATCACGCCGCTGCGACTCCAGGGCAGCGACCGGGCGGTGCTGGTTCAGCGAGGCTGGGTGGCGCGCGACTTCAACGACCGCAGCCGCGTGCCGACCATTGAGGCTCCTGAGGGCGAGGTCCGCCTGGAAGGCCGTCTGGCACCACCGCCGGGCAGGCTTTTCCAGCTCGGTGAGTCGGGCTCGGGGCCGATCCGGCAAAATGTCGACATCCCCGGTCTGGCCCTGGAGTTCGGCGTGCCTCTGCTGGACGTCTCTGTCTTGCAGACCGGTGACGCAGATGACGGCCTGCAGCGCGACTGGCAGCGTATCGCAGCCGGTGTCGAAAAACACCACGGTTACGCCTTCCAGTGGTTTGGCCTGTGCACCCTCGCCGGTGTTCTCTATGTCTGGTTCCAATTCATTTCCCCCCGCCGAAAGCGCACCCCCCATGGCCCAGAAGCCCGATGAACCGTTGATGCTGACCGTGCACAGCCTGCCCCAGCTGGACCAGGCGAGCGCCCAGGCCGCCGCCAGCACGCGCGCGGGTCGCTGGAAGATGCTGCTCCTGCTGCTCGTGAGCGCAGCGCCTGTGGTCGCCTCGTATGTCACCTATTACGTGATCCGTCCGGAAGGTCGCCGCAACTACGGCGAGCTGATCAACCCGCAGCGGCCGCTGCCGACGTTCTCCGGCGTCAACGCCCAGGGGCAGACCGTGCCGCTGACGACACTCAAGGACCAGTGGCTGCTCATCAGCGTGGCCGACAGCGCCTGTGACGAAGCCTGTCAGCAACATCTCTACCTGCAGCGCCAGCTGCGCGAGACCCTGGGCAAGGAGAAAGACCGGCTGGACTGGGTCTGGCTGCGCACGGGCGGTGCCGATCTGGGCGAACCCCTGCGCCAGGCCACGGCCGCGGCCCAGGTGCTGCAGGTGGACGC
>JAHIQV010000367.1 GCA_018903185.1 Gammaproteobacteria bacterium
AAAGGCGTCGGCGAACTTCGCGTTCAGCGTGGACAGCGCCACGTGCGTGCGCCACTCGGGCGACAGCTGGCCGCTGTAGGCCACTTCCAGGCCCGATCGGCGCGTCTTGCCCGCGTTGGTGTAGATGGTGCGACCGCCGCTGCTGGAGGCCACCACGATCTCGTCGGTGGTGCCGATGTGGAACAGCGCCGCGTCGAGCCGGTGCCCTTCGGCCAGTTGGGTCTTCACGCCGATTTCGGCGTGTGTGCTGCGCGCCGATTGCAGGCCCAGGTTGGGGCCGCTGCCGCTGGCGGTGTAGGCGATTTCGGTGAAGGTCGGCGTCTCGAAACCGCGGCCCACGTTGGCGTAGACGTTGGTGTCAGGGCTCAGGTGGCGCGTGATCCCGATCACCGGGTTGGTGGCGCTGAACTCCGCGCGGCCGCTGTCGTCCGGGTTGCCAGGGCGGATGTAGAAGTCCTGCACGCGGAAGTTCACCCGGTTGGCGCGAAGCCCTGCCACCGCGCTCCAGGCTTCGTTGATGGCCCAGTCGGCCTGGGTGTAGAGGCCGGTGCTGTGCACGCTGTCGTCTTCGTCGCGCTTGAGCGCGCCTTGTTCGCCCAGGTTGTTGATGAAACCACGGCGGCGCTCGCTCATGCGCTCGTGGTCCAGCCCCGCCGTCAGCTGCACCTGGCCCTCACCGGCCGGGATGCGGCGCGTGTAGCGCAGGCCGGCCCCGCTGTAGCGGCGGTCCAGCTGCACCACGCCGCCAGCGGCCGTGGGCGCGTTCTGCACAAACAGGGGGATGGAGAGGCGGTTGTCCAGGTCGCGCTGGCCGCTGTAGACGCGGGCGCTGATGTCGCTCTGCGCATCCAGCCGGTGGTCCACCACCAGGCCCACCTGGTTTTGCGACACGTCCTTGCCCGCGTGGTACAGCGTGGAGTTCGCCACCGCCTGGCGCGGGTCGGCCTCGAACTGCTCGCGCGTGAGACCCAGCGGGTCGCCCGACACCGGCTGGTCGAAGGCGTTGGCCACCAGCGTGACTTTGGTGTTTTCGATGGCTGTCCAGCGCAGCTTGGCATTGGTGTGGCGGCGCTTGGCGGCGCTGTTGGTGCGCCAGCCGTCGGTGGAAAAGTCGCTGTGGTCGATGAGGTAGTTGAGCGATCCGCTCTGGCCCGCGGCCTGCAGGCCGTAGCGGCGCAAGCCGTCGCTGCCCGCATCCACGCTGGTGCGCACTTCCGGCCGCGCCGGGCCATCGGCGGTGAACACCTGCAGCACACCGCCCGCCGCGTTGCCATACAGCTGGGCCAGCGGGCCGCGCAGCACCTCGATGCGCTGGGCCGAAGGCAGGCTGATGGTGGAGGCCTGGCCCTGCCCGTCGGGCATGGTCGCGGGAATGCCGTCCACGATCAGCCGCGCGCCGCGGATGCCGAACGGTGAGCGCGAGCCCGATCCGCGAATGGACAGCTGCAGGTCCTGCGCGTAGTTCTGGCGGTTGAGCACCGTGATGCCCGGAATGCGGTTGATGGCTTCGGACAGGTTGACCTGCGGCCCGGCGGCTTCGATGGTCTCGCGGCCCACGCCCTGGATGGCGGCGGGCGCGTCGAAGCTCTGCTGCGCCTCGCGGTTGGCGGTGACCACCACTTCGGAGAGGATCTGGGCACCGGCCAGGCCGGTGCTGGTAAAGGCCAGGGTCTGCAACGCGGCAGCGGCCAGGCGGTTCAGGGGCCAGCGGGTCTTGTTCGTGGGATATCGGGTCATGTCGGTCTCCGGTGGAGAGCCCGGCGCATGCGGATGTGCGCCAGTGCGGTGTTGCCTCTGTTTGCCCGATTCTGACTACAAGTTCCGTGCCATGCGGATCCATCGCCCCCCCTGTTCAGGAATGGAACACCTGCCCCGCGGATCAGCCGCCGCTGGCCGCTTCTTGCGCCTCCTGCGCAGCCAGATCGGCCATCTCGGCCTCGGTGAACACGCGCGAACGGGTGTGGAACGCCTTGCCCTCCGGCCCTTCCAGCGAAAAGGTGCCGCCGTGGCCCTCGATCACGTCGATGATGAGCTGGGTGTGGCGCCAGTACGCGTATTGCGCCCTGCCGATGTAGAACGGGCAACCACCGATGTGGCCCAGGTACACGTCGCCCGCGCCCATGGTGATCTCGCCGGGCAGGTAGCAGTTGGCCGCGCTGTTGTCGCAGCAGCCGCCGCTCTGGTGGAACATGAGCTCGGGGCCGTGCTTCGTCTTGAGGAACTGAATCAGCTCGACCGCGGCCGGCGTGGCAATGACTTTTTCAACCATCTCTTGTCTCCTTGTTCTGAAAAGCCGAAAAGGGGAGCCGTTGCCAGCTCCCCTTTGATCTCACTTCAATCCGGGTGGATCAGAAGAAACCGAGTTTCTGTTCGCTGTAGCTCACCAGCAGGTTCTTGGTCTGCTGGTAGTGGTCTAGCATGATCTTGTGGGTTTCGCGGCCGATGCCCGATTCCTTGTAGCCACCAAACGCGGCGTGTGCCGGGTAGGCGTGGTAGCAGTTGGTCCACACGCGACCCGCCTTGATCGCGCGGCCCATGCGGTAGGCCACGTTGCCGTTGCGGCTCCACACACCGGCGCCCAAGCCGTACAGCGTGTCGTTGGCGATTTCGAGGGCTTCGGCTTCGTCCTTGAAGGTGGTCACGGCCAGCACGGGGCCGAAGATTTCTTCCTGGAAGATGCGCATCTTGTTGTGGCCCTTGAACAGCGTGGGCTGCACGTAGTAACCGCCTTCCAGATCACCACCCAGGTGGGCCTGGCCGCCACCGGCCAGCACTTCGGCGCCTTCTTCCTTGCCCAGCTCCAGGTACGACAGGATCTTGGTCAGTTGCTCTTTGGAAGCCTGTGCGCCCATCATGCTGTCGGTGTCCAGCGGGTTGGCGTGCTTGATGGCGGCCACGCGCTTGAGCACACGCTCCATGAATTTTTCGTAGATGCTTTCCTGGATCAGCGCGCGGCTCGGGCAGGTGCAGACCTCACCCTGGTTGAACGCGAACAGCACCAGGCCTTCGACCGCCTTGTCGAGGAAGGCATCGTCCTTGTCCATGATGTCGGCGAAGAACACGTTGGGCGACTTGCCACCGAGTTCCAGCGTGGCCGGGATCAGGTTGTTGGCAGCGGCCTGGGCGATCACGCGGCCGGTGGTGGTGGAGCCGGTGAAGGCGATCTTGGCGATGCGCTTGCTCGTGGCCAGCGGCATGCCGGCTTCGCGGCCGTAACCGTTGACGATGTTCAGCACGCCCGGGGGCAAGATGTCGGCGATCAGCTCGGCCAGGATCAGGATGGAGATCGGGGTGGACTCTGCCGGCTTGAGCACCACGCAGTTGCCGGCGCCGATGGCGGGGGCCAGTTTCCAGGCCGCCATCAGGATCGGGAAGTTCCAGGGAATGATCTGACCGACCACGCCCAGCGGTTCCTGGATGTGGTACGCCATGGTGTTCTCGTCGATCTCGCTGACGCCACCTTCCTGCGCACGCACGCAGCCGGCGAAATAGCGGAAGTGGTCCACGGTCAGCGGGATGTCGGCGTTGAGCGTTTCGCGGATCGCCTTGCCGTTGTCCACGGTCTCGGCGTAGGCCAGCAGCTCCAGGTTCTGCTCGATGCGGTCGGCGATCTTCAGCAGGAGGTTGGAGCGCGTGGCGGCGTCGGTCTTGCCCCACTTGTCGGCGGCGGCGTGGGCGGCGTCGAGCGCGAGTTCGATGTCTTCGGCGGTGGAGCGCGCGGCCTGCGTGTAGACCTGGCCGCTCACGGGCGTGATCACGTCAAAGTACTGGCCCTTGCACGGCACGACCCACTCGCCACCGATGAAGTTGTCGTAGCGCGGTTTGTAGGCGATCTTGGCGCCGGTGACGCCTGGGGCTGCGTAAATCATGTTTGTCGTCCTCTGGGATGGTGGAAAAAAAAGGAATCGCCCGATGGGCTGCCTTCATCACCACAACTTCCGTGCCACGCCAGAAGACCGACTCAAATTGAGACGATTGCTCACTTTTTTGACAACACAAAGTGAAGGGTTGCGCCATTCAGGCCCAAGCCGCAGCGCACTGTGCCAGCCTGGTACGGCACACCCGTTCATATGAACGCCGGTGCCAACGCTGGATGCCGGCTACCCCGCCAGACCGACCACGAGCGACGAAACCCCCATCGAAGCCCAGGCCCGCTGCCCCTTGCGCGCCGCCAACGGGTGCTCCGCAAAGCCCACCCACTGACCGCCACCGTCCAGTGCGAGCACGGCTTCGTCACGCACCTGCCCCCGCGCCAGCCGCTGAATGCGACCGGGCAGCACACACTGGCCTGGCACGTCTTCCACCTCATCCCGGCCGACCCGCACCGCCGTGGCCTTGCACAACACCAGCACCCCCAGCCCCATGCGCAGGCCCAGCAGATCGGCGCTCTCACGCGTCACGCTCGACGTGAGCAGCGCCTGCCCCGGCGTGCGCA
>JAHIQV010000368.1 GCA_018903185.1 Gammaproteobacteria bacterium
GCCCAGCCGGGTGACCAGGCGGGCTGCAGCACAGCGGGTGCACCGGCACCACGGTTGCCGTAGCCACCCCGGTTGCCCTGCCAGCCACCGCCCGCTCCGGCAGCGCTCGGGTTCCATGCCGGCTGCTGCGGCGTGAGCCACTTCAGGCAGGCCTCGGGCAGTTCCTCGAAGAAACGGCTCTTCATGTTGTAGCGGGTCTGCCCGTGCAGCATGCGCGTCTGCGAGTGGCTCAGGTACAGGCGCTTGCGCGCCCGTGTGATCGCGACATACATCAGGCGGCGCTCTTCCTCCAGCCCGTCGCGGTCGCTCATGGAGTTCTCGTGCGGGAACAGGCCCTCTTCCATGCCGGTGATGAACACGCAGTCGAACTCCAGGCCCTTGGCGGCGTGCACCGTCATGAGCTGCACCGCGTCCTGCCCGGCCTGGGCCTGGTTGTCGCCGGATTCGAGCGCGGCGTGGGTGAGAAAGGCCGCGAGCGGGCTCATGGTTTCGCCGGTGTCGGCGTCGGGGGCCAGCGGTTCGTCCAGCACCGGGAGCGTCGGGTCGATGCCCTGGCTGGCCGGGCTCTGCGTCAGCGGCGAACCGTCCACCGTGCGCGCCACCGCGTCACGCCCAAAGCCTTCGATGCCGACAAAGCTCTTCGCCGCGCTCACCAGTTCTTCCAGGTTTTCCACCCGGTCCTGCCCTTCGCGCTCGGCCCGGTAGTGCTCGATCAATCCACTGTGATCCAGCACCAGCTCGATGATCTCGGACAGCGTCATGCCCACCGAGCGCTCGCGCAGCACGTCGAGCTTGGCCACAAAGCCGCCGATGGCCGCGCCGGCGCGGCCGGTGACGGCGCTCACCGCGTCGTGCAGCGAACAGCCCGAGGTGCGCGCCACGTCCTGCAGCTGCTCGATGCTGCGCGCCCCGATGCCGCGCGGCGGGAAGTTCACCACGCGCAGAAAGCTGGTGTCGTCGTTGGCGTTTTCCAGCAGGCGCAGGTAGGCCAGCGCGTGTTTGATTTCGGCGCGCTCGAAGAAGCGCAGTCCTCCGTACACGCGGTACGGCATGCCGGCGTTGAACAGTGCGGTTTCGACCACGCGGCTCTGCGCGTTGCTGCGGTAGAGCACGGCCATCTCGCTCTTCGGCATGTCTTCGCGCGCGAGCTGCTTCATCTCGTCCACCATCCACTGCGCTTCGGCGAAATCGCTGGTGGCCTCGAACACGCGCACCGGCTCGCCCGCGCCCGCGTCGGTGCGCAGGTTCTTGCCCAGGCGGTTGCTGTTGTGGCTGATGAGCTGGTTGGCCGAATCGAGGATGTTGCTCACGCTGCGGTAGTTCTGCTCCAGCTTGATCTGGTGCATCACGCGGAACTCGCGCACGAAGTCGGCCATGTTGCCCACGCGTGCACCGCGGAAGGCGTAGATGCTCTGGTCGTCGTCACCCACCGCGAAAACCGCGTTGCCCGAGGGCGTGAGCCCTTCAATGGGCGGGGACGAGAACATCTTGATCCAGGCGTACTGCAGGCGGTTGGTGTCCTGGAACTCGTCGATCAGGATGTGTTTGAAGCGGCGCTGGTAGTGCTCGCGCACGGGGTCGTTGTCGCGCAGAACTTCGTATGAACGCAGCATGAGTTCACCGAAATCGACCACGCCTTCGCGCTGGCACTGCTCTTCGTACAGCGCGTACAACTCGACCTTCTTGCGCGTCTCTTCGTCGCGCGCCACCACGTCGCCCGGGCGCTGGCCGTCTTCCTTGCAGCCGCTGATGAAGTACTGCACCTGCTTGGGCGGATAACGCTCGTCGTCCACGTTGAACTGCTTGCACAGGCGCTTGACGGCCGAGAGCTGGTCTTGTGTGTCGAGGATCTGGAAGGTCTGCGGCAGGTTGGCCAGCTTGTGGTGCGCGCGCAGGAAGCGGTTGCACAGGCCGTGGAAGGTGCCGATCCACATGCCGCGCACGTTGATCGGCAGCATGGCCGACAGCCGCGTCATCATTTCCTTGGCGGCCTTGTTGGTGAAGGTCACGGCCAGCACGCCGCCGGGCGTGACCTGCCCGGTCTGCAGCAGCCAGGCGATGCGCGTGGTGAGCACGCGCGTCTTGCCCGAGCCGGCGCCGGCCAGGATGAGCGCGTGTTCGGCCGGCAGCGTGACGGCGGCGCCCTGTTCGGCATTGAGGCCCGCGAGCAGCGGGGAGGAGGCAACGGATTCTTCAAACAACATGGTGTCGATTGTAGGAAGCCGGTGCCCGACGATGGATCTATATGAGCAACCATATGGGCGTCATACCGCCACCAACCGGCCGGCGGTATGGGCGAGCGGTGCCAGAGCGCCTAGAATCAATCACCGGGCCCAAGATTCTTGCGCCCGGTTTCTTTTTGGCCGGATGGATTCCCGCCCGACAGAACGCCGGACCCAAGCCAAGCGCTCTCCCTGTTCATCCACAACAGTTTTCTGGAGCCTGGTTTCAAATGGAAATTTTTGACTACGACAACATCCTGCTGCTGCCGCGCAAGTGCCGCGTGGAGAGCCGCTCGGAATGCGATGCCGGCGTGGAGCTGGGTGGCCGCAAATTCCGCCTGCCGGTGGTGCCCGCCAACATGAAGACCGTGGTGGATCAGACCATCTGCCTCTGGATGGCTCAGAACGGCTACTTCTACGTGATGCACCGATTCGACCTGGACAACGTGCAGTTCGTGCGCGACATGCACGGCGCGGGAGTCTACGCCTCCATCTCGCTGGGCGTGAAGGCGCCCGACCGCGCCACGGTGGACACCCTCGCCGCCGAAGGGCTGGTGCCCGAGTACATCACCATCGA
>JAHIQV010000369.1 GCA_018903185.1 Gammaproteobacteria bacterium
ACATCGGCGCGTCCACGCCCACGACATAGGCAACGAAGGCCATCGAGCAGAGAATCCCGAAGATCGCCAGCGAGTTCACCCAGCCACGGCTGTCGAGAGCGATGACGCCCAGCAGGGCCGCCATCCACGAAAAGCCAGCCGCCCAGAGCATGGACTCGACGGCCTGGCTGAAGTGATTCAGCGTCAGCACGCTGTGCCAGCAGAACCCCTGTGCCACCACCATGAACACCGGGACCGCCCAGGCGGCCTTTTGCACCCACGGCATGCCAGCATGCACGCCCAGCTGCTGGACCAGCAGCCCCAGCTGTATCGCGAAGCAGATCTCGGCGACCGTGGCTGCGGCGCGGCCCAGGAAGATGCTGGACAGGCGCGTGTCCACGACCACGAGCCGCTCGAGGTCCACCCGGGGCAGCACCGAGCGGTAGGCGCACACCAGCACGTAGACACCAGACAACGCGAGCTGCAGACCCCCGTGGACACCGCTGACAGGCCCGAAGTGCCATACGGCCAGCCACAGGCACACATTCAGCGCGGCCAGCGCACACAGCGCCCGCCACCACGACCGCACGTTCGCGTCTGCTCCTGCAAGTCCTAGCGCAATACTGTGGCGAAATGATGACATCAGGCGACGAGCTTAACCGGCTGACGATCGCAGAGGCAAGCGCCTTCGCCGCAACAGTCGCGGACTCGCGCGTTGCACACAAACCGCAGCCAGAACCCGAGGTGGCTTCAAGCGCCGCAGCACGTCAATCCCGGTCCGGCGCCCCCAATGGGAAGAGCGGGCGAAACGGCCGCGCCTCTTCCACCGCGCGCGCAAACGACGGGCGGGCCAGCAAGCGCGCCCGGTAGGCGCACAGCGCGGGATACGTCTCGGGAATCGGGTGCACCCAGTCCGCGTAGAACAGCGAGGGCGCGGCGGCGCAGTCGGCCAGCGTGAAGTGTTCGCCATGGGCCCATGTCTTGCCGGCCAGGTGCCCTTCGAGCCAGACGTAGGCGCGCTCCAGCCGCTCGCTGGCGATGGCCCGCCCTTTGTCGACCGCCATCGGATAGCGCTGGAGCGCGGTGTCCACCGCCAGCTGCATCGCGCTCATCACGTACAGATCGAAGTAGCGGTCGAGGAAGCGCACGTCCAGCGCGGCCATCGGGTCGGCGGGCAGCAGGCGCACGGGGCCGGGGTGGGCAAGCTGCAGGTATTCGATGACGAGGCTGGTCTCGACGATCTGGCGTTCGCCATCCAGCAGCAGCGGGAACCGGGCGATGGGCCAGCGCCGCAGCCACTCCGCTGCGTGCTCCGGCGTGTCCGGCCCGATACAACGGAATTCGAACGGGGTGTCGTTCTCGTAGAGCGCGATGAGCGCTTTCTGGGTGTACGAAGAAAAGGGGTGACCGTAAAGCACGAGCGACATGGTGGAACCTCTGGATTCAAACCGCTGGCAGCAGGCAGGCGATGCACTCTACAGGACCTGTCAGCCGTCGGACAGTTCCCCCACAGGTTCGCCACGACAATGGCGCGGTGAAAGCCCACCACTTCGCCCAGCTCGTCGGCCTCTCCGCGCTCTGGGGCGCCTCCTTTCTTTTCCTGCGCATCGCCAGCCCCCTGCTCGGCCCGCTGGTGCTGGCGGGTGGGCGCGTGGCGCTCGCGGCGCTGACGCTCTCGGTGATCATGCGCGTGCTCAAGCACCGCTGGCCCTGGCAACACTGGCGCGAGCTGCTGGTGCTCGGCTTGCTCTCGGTGGTGGTGCCGTTCCTGCTCTACGCCTGGGCCGCGCTGCGCCTGCCCGCGGGCTACAGCGCGCTGCTCAACACCACCGCGGTGCTGTTCGGCACGCTGTCATCGGCCTGGTTCAAGGAAGACACCCTGACCGCGCGCAAGCTGCTGGGTTGTCTTTGCGGCTTCGTGGGGGTGGGCCTGATCGTGCGGCTCGGGCCGGTGCAACCCGATACCCCCACCCTGCTGGCCGCCCTGGCCTGCATCGGGGCCGCTGCCTGCTACGGCATGTCGACCCCGCTCATGAAACGCGCCACGGCGCACATGCAGCCGCTGGCCATCGCGGCCGGCATCCACGTCATCTCGCTGGTGCTCGTGCTGCCGGGTGCTGCGCTGGCCTGGCCACAGGCGCGGTTCACGCCCGCCGCACTGGGCGTGTTGCTGGTGCTGGGTGTGATCACCTCGGGCCTGGCCTACTGGGCGCACCTGCGCATCATTCGCCATGTGTCGCCGGTGGCGGCGATGAGCCCGGTGTTCCTGATCCCGGTCTTCGGCGTCACCTGGGGCCACCTGGTGCTGGGCGAGGTGGTGTCTTCCGGCATCTTCGCGGGCGGCGCGCTGGTGTTGCTGGCGACCGCGCTGGTGACGGGTTTCAACCCGCTGCGCCGCAGCGGGGTTGAGGACCCGATCCCCTGAAAGGGTGGCCAGCGGGCGGGCCCGGTCCGCCGCTTCAGCGCCGCGACTTCAACAGGTCGTAGGCGTCGCTCACACGCTTGAAGGCTTCTTCGGCCAGCTTGTGCACCAGCGGCGACACATGGCCCAGCCGGTCCGGGTGGTACTGCTGCAGCAGCGAACGGCGCGCCCGCTCCACGGCATCCCAGGAGCTGTTGCGGGCCAGACCCAGCACCG
>JAHIQV010000370.1 GCA_018903185.1 Gammaproteobacteria bacterium
CACTGAAGACCTTTTCCTTTCACCGACCTGATCACAAGCCATGCCAACCGAATCCACCGGACTCCCCCTCGAAGGCGTGCGCGTCATCGAGTTCACCCACATGGTCATGGGCCCGACCTGCGGCATGATCCTGGCCGACCTCGGCGCCGAGGTCATCAAGGTCGAGCCGCCCGGCGGCGACAAGACCCGCACCCTGCCGGGCCTGGGCATCGGTTTCTTCCGCAGCTTCAACCGCAACAAGAAGAGCGTGGTGCTCGACATCCAGACCGAAGAAGGCCTGGCCACGGCGAAGGAACTGATCGGCCAGTGCGACGTGCTGCTGGAGAACTTCCGCCCCGGCCTGATGGACAAGCTGGGCTTGGGGCACGAAGCGCTGCGCGAGCAGTTCCCCCGGCTCATCTACGTCTCACACAAAGGCTTTCTGCCCGGCCCTTACGAGAGCCGCCTGGCGCTGGACGAGGTGGTGCAGAACATGGCCGGCCTGACCTACATGACAGGGCCGGTGGGCCGCCCGCTGCGCGCGGGCAGCTCGGTGAACGACATCATGGGCGGCATGTTCGGCGCCATCGGTGTGCTGGCCGCACTGCGCGAGCGTGAACGCACGGGCCAGGGCCAGGAGATCCAGAGTGCACTGTTCGAGAACTGCGCGCTGCTGGCCTCTCAGCACATGCAGCAGTTCCAGATGACGGGCGAGGTGCCGCCGCCGTTCCCCTCGCGCATTTCGGCCTGGAGCGTGTACGACACCTTCACGGTGGCCGGTGGTGAACAGCTGTTCGTCGGCGCGGTGAGCGACAAGCAGTTCGCCACGCTGTGCCAGGTGATTGAGCGGCCCGACCTCGCCAGCGATCCGGCCCTGGCCACCAACGCCCAGCGCGTGGCCGTGCGCCCCGAGCTGCTGCACAAGCTGGGCGAAACCCTGCAACACCAGGACCTGGAAACCCTGTGCGCGAAGCTGCAGGCCGCCGGCCTGCCCTACGCCAAGGTGGTCCGCCCCGACCAGCTGGTGCACGACGAACACCTGATCGCTTCCGGCGGCCTGGTGCCCATGACCACCGAGACCGGTGACACCACACAGGTGGTGCTGCTGCCGCTGCTGATGGGTGGACGCCGCCCGGGCGTGCGCAGTGCGTTGCCCGCCATCGGCGAGCACACCGAAGAAGTGCTTGCCCGCCTCACCAGGGCCCCTGTTCCCGCTGCCGTTTGACCCCCGATTTTTCCACCAGAACCAGGAGACAACCATGACCAAGACCATCACCCAGTCCATCAGCCGCCGCACCCTCATCACCGTGGCCGCCTCGTGCCTTTTTGCCTCGGCGCCGGCCTGGGCGCAGTCCGGCGCGCCGCTGCGCGTGATCCTGCCGGTGGGTGCCGGCTCGGGTGTGGACACCATCGTGCGCGCTGCGCAGAACGCCTTGTCCAAGGCGCTCGGCGGCCAGTCCGTGGTGATCGAAAACCTGCCCGGTGCGGGCGGCATCACCGGCACCTCGGCGCTGGTCAAGGCCGCGCCCGACGGCAACACGGTGGCCTTCATTTCGAACAACCACGCGGTCAACCCCAGCGTGTTCAAGACCCTCCCTTACGACAGCCTGGCCGACATCACGCCCATCAGCGTGGTCGGTGGTTCGCCCTTCGTGCTGGTGGTCAACCCGGCCAAAGTGCCGGTGAAGAACGCCAAGGACATGCAGGCGCTGCTCAAGGCCAAGCCAGGCGCTTTCAACATGGGCTCGTCGGGCAACGGCACCATCATCCACCTGGCAGGCGAGATGTTTGTGGACGCAGCCGGCGTGCAGGTGCAACACATTCCCTACAAGGGCATGGGTCCGATGATGGCCGACATCATCGGGGGACAGGTCGAGTTCGGTGTGGCCGCCGTGGCCGCCGCCCAGGGCCACCTGGCCTCGGGTCGCATGAAGGCCATCGGCGTCATGGGCAAGGAGCGTGTGGCGTCGCTGCCCGACGTGCCGACCCTCGCCGAACAGGGCTTCCCGGACGTCGACGTGGCCGGCTGGTTCGCCATGATCGGCCCCAAGGGCCTGCCAGCTGCGCAGGTGGACCGCCTGCACAAGGCCGTGGTGGCGGCCTTCAACGACCCCGACGTCAAGGCCACCATGGCCAAGCAGGACAACCTCATCAATCCCACCTCGCCGGACGCCGCGGCCAGGTTCCTGAAGTCGGAGCAGGACCGCTATGCGCGCCTGGTGAGCAAAGCCAACATCAAGCTGGATTGACGGACCCACCCCGGCGGCGAGAAACCCTGCTGTCGCAAAGTTTCTGTCAGACCCTGCCGGGGCCGGTATTCTCCGGGTTCATCCAGCGCCAGGCCGAAGGGGATCTTGATCCACCGCAGCGCCTTGCCAATCGAATCCACCGGAGATTGAACCATGAGCACTTTGAAGATCGACCGCATCCACCACGTGGCCTACCGCTGCAGGGACGCCAAGGAAACCGTCGAGTGGTACGTCAAGCATCTGAACATGGACTTCGTGCTGGCCATCGCCGAAGACCAGGTCCCGTCCACCAAAGCGCCCGACCCCTACATGCACGTGTTCCTGGACGCGGGGCAGGGCAATGTGCTGGCTTTCTTCGAGCTCCCCAATGCGCCTGAAATGGGGCGCGACACCAACACGCCGGACTGGGTGCAGCACATCGCTTTCAAGATCGGCAGCCTGGAGATGCTCGAAGCCACCCAGGCACGGCTGCAGGCCGCGGGCATCGAGGTGCTGGGGCCGACCGACCACACCATCTTCAAGAGCATCTACTTCTTCGATCCCAACGGCCACCGGCTGGAGCTGTGTGCCGACGTGGGCACGCCGCGCATGCACAAGGACCTCGACGAAGTGAAGTGGGACATGCTCAACGAATGGGCGCAGACCAAGCGCGCACCCAAGCACGCCGCCTGGATGCACGACCGGGAATTCAAGGCCCTGGACTGAGGCGGGCCAAGCCATGACCACCATCGATCACACCCACAACCCGACCTTGCGCAGCTGGGTCGAATCCGCCAACGATCCCGCGAGCGACTTCCCCATCCAGAACCTGCCCTTCGGCCGCTTCAAGCCGGAGGGCGACCCCGGGTGGCACATCGGCGTGGCCATCGGCGACCAGGTGCTGGACCTGCGGGCCGCCGACCTCATCGACTTCAGCGACATGAACCGCTTGCTCCAGCTCAAGCCCGAGGCCCGGCGCGAACTGCGCGCGCAGATCAGCGCCGGTCTGGCTGCCGGCAGCCCGCAGCAAGACCGGTGGTCGCGGCACCTGCATGCGCAGGGCGCCGTGGAGCTGGGCCTGCCCTGCGAGATCCGCGACTACACCGACTTCTATGTGGGCATCCACCACGCCACGGCGGTGGGCAAGCTGTTCCGGCCCGACAACCCGCTGCTGCCCAACTACAAGTGGGTGCCCATCGGCTACCACGGCCGCGCCTCCACCATCCAGCCCAGCGGGCAGGGCTTTCACCGCCCGCTCGGGCAGATCAAGGGCCCCGACGCCGACGCGCCCATGCTCGCCCCAACCAGGCGGCTGGACCTGGAGCTGGAGCTCGGCTACGTGATCGGTCGGCCCAACGCCATGGGCCACGCCATCCCGCTGGCCGCGGCCGAAGACCATGTGTTCGGCGTGACCCTGTTCAACGACTGGAGCGCGCGCGACTTCCAGGCCTGGGAGTACCAGCCGCTCGGCCCTTTCCTGTCAAAGAACTTCGCCAGCACGCTCTCGCCCTGGATGGTGACCCTCGAAGCGCTGGCGCCGTTCCGCCAGGCCCTGCAGCGGCCCGCGGGCGATCCGGCGCCGCTGCCGTATCTGCAAGCCGAGGCCAGCCAGAGCGCCGGTGCGTTCGACATCGATCTCGACGTGCTGCTGCAGACGGCGCGCATGCGCGCCGAAGGCCACGCCCCCGAAGTCATCAGCCGCTCCAACGCCGCGCACGCCGCCTACTGGTCGCTGGCCCAGCTCGTGACCCACCACACGGTCAACGGCTGCGCGCTTTCGGCGGGCGATCTGTTCGGCTCGGGCACGCTCTCCGGCCCGAAGCCCGAGCAGGCCGGCTCGTTGCTCGAACTCACGGTGGGCGGCAAGCAGGCCATCACCCTGGGCAACGGCGAACGCCGCACCTTCCTCGAAGACGGCGACAGCATCACACTGCGCGGCCGCTGCACGCGCAACGGGTTTCAGAGCATTGGCTTTGGTGATTGCACGGCCACCGTGCTGCCGCCGCTCGGGGCCATCTGATCCGAGGCAGCGAACTCAATCCAGCGGCAGCGCGCTGGTGCACTTGAGCTCGTTCAGGCAGATGCTGGAGCGAACGCCGCTCACGCCCGACAGCTGCGCCAGCGTGCCGAGCAAAAAATCCGACAGGCCCTTGAGGTCGCGCGCGACGATCTTGCAGACGTAGTCGAAATCGCCCGTCACGGCGTAACACTCCAGCACCTCGGGCATCTTGCCCACGGTGCGCTGGAACTTCAGCACTTCCTTGTGCTGGCCACGCTCCATCGACACGTGCACGAAGGCGGTCACACCCAGGCCAAGCCGGTGCGCGTCCAGCCGTGCCTCGTAGCGCTGGATGTAACCCGCCTCCTCCAGCCGCCTGTGGCGCCGGTTGCTCTGCGCCGGAGAAAGGTGCACCGTGTGGGCGAGTTCCTGGTTGCTGATGCGCCCGTTGGCCTGCAGGGCCGACAGGATGCGGCGATCCAGCCGGTCGAGTAACGAGGGGTGCAAGGAATCTTCGCTCATGTCGGTGTTCATGAAAGGGTTTCTTCAAAAGGCGCCGGTCGGGCGGTGAATACGAGAGCAAATTGTCTGCGATGCGGCGCAAACTGCACAGCCGGTCACAGCCCACAGGCTGGAGGCCCAACAACGAAGGAGACATTTCATGACCCCCCTGGATGAACAGAACACCCGCGAACTGATGGCCAGCCTGCCCGGGTGGACGGTGAACCGTGAGGGCGGCGCGATCCGGCGCACGTTCCACTTCGCCGACTTCCCGCAGGCCTTCGGCTTCATGGCGCAGATGGCCATCGTCTCGGAAAAGATGGACCACCATCCCGAGTGGTTCAACGTCTACAACCGCGTCGAGGTCACGCTGACCACGCACGACGCGGGCGGTCTGTCCACGCGCGACATCGCCTGGGCCACGCGCGCCGACGCTGCCTACACCCCGGTGGCCCCCCTCGCGGAGTGACCATGGCAACCACCGCACCCGAACCCACCAAACACGGCCTGGCCGCCGGAGCCGCCGCACAGCCCGAGAGCGCCGACTGGACCATCTCACAAGGCTGGGAGCACTACACCGCTGCCGACCACGCCACCTGGAGGACGCTGTTTCAACGCCAGACGAAGCTGCTGCCCGGGCGCGCCTGTGACGAGTTCGTGCAGGGCATGCGCGACCTGCCCATCGGCGCCGATGAAATTCCCGATTTCCGACGCCTGAGCGAGGTGCTGATGCCGCGCACCGGCTGGCAGGTGGTAGCGGTGCCCGGGCTGGTGCCCGACGAGGTGTTTTTCGACCACCTGGCGAACCGCCGCTTCCCGGCCGGCAACTTCATCCGTCGGCCGCACGAACTGGACTACCTCGAAGAGCCCGACGTGTTCCACGACGTGTTCGGCCACGTGCCCATGCTGATGAACCCGGCCATCGCCGACTTCATCCAGGCCTATGGCCAGGGCGGCCTGCGCGCGCAGCAGCTCGGCAAGCTCGCGCAGCTGGCGCGTGTCTATTGGTACACCGTGGAGTTCGGCCTGTTGCAGCAGGGCGATGGCCTGCGGCTCTACGGTTCGGGCATCGCCTCGTCCTACACCGAGTCGCAGTTTTGTCTGGACAGCCCCTCGCCCAACCGCATACGCTTCGACCTTGAACGCGTGATGCGCACGAACTACCGCATCGACGATTTCCAGGAGAGCTATTTCGTGATCCGTGACCTCGACGAACTGCTGGAGTTCACCCGCATCGACTTCGCGCCGCTGTACGATCACGCCGCGCGGGCCTCCGAGCTGCAGCCCGGCGACGTGCTGCCCACCGACCAGGTGTTCAGCCGCGGCGACGGCAGTTACCACCGCGCCCGGCGCTCAGGAGGAACCCCATGAACCCGAAGGCCCGAACCGTTCTCATCACCGGCGCAGCCGGTAACCTCGGGCAGGCCGTGGCCCGCGCCTTTGCGGCCCGCGGTGACCACCTGGTGCTGCTGGATCGCAACGGCGAGGCCCTGCGGCGCGTGTACGGGCCGGACACCGAAGTGCTGAGCTGCACCGAGCTCGACCTGCTCGACGCCGCCCAGGTGGAGCTGGCGGTGGCCCATGCCGCCACCTGCTTTGGCGGCGTGCACGTGTTGTGCCACCTGGCGGGTGGCTTCCGCATGGGCGATGAGGTGCACAACACCAGCGCGCAGACACTGGACTTCCTGCTCGACCTCAATGTGCGCGCCCTGATGCCCATCGCGGCCAGCGTGGTGCCGCGCATGGTGGCGGGCGGCGGCGGCCGCATCGTCACCGTCGGTGCCCTGGGCGCGTTGAAGGGCGGTGCTCAGATGGGGGCTTATGCGGCGTCCAAGAGCGCGCTGATGCGCCTGACCGAGTCCATGTCGGCCGAGCTCAAGGGGCAGGGCATCAACGTCAACTGCGTGATGCCTTCGATCATCGACACCCCCGAGAACCGCGCCGCCATGCCCGATGCCGACCCCTCGCAATGGGTGGCGCCGGAGGCGCTGGCGGACGTGATGCTGTTCCTGGCTTCGGATGGGGCACGCGCGATCCACGGCGCGTGCATCCCGGTGTCTGGTCTGAGTTGAGGCGCAGGCTCAGCGAAACCGCTGCCAGCCCAAGCCAATGCGCAGCGCGATGGTGATGGCGCACAGCGCGGCAAAGCCATAAGCGATGAACGCGAAGTGGCCGGGCCACAGGCACATGGCGGCAAACGCGGCGATGGTTTCGGTGGCTTCGGTCAGGCCGCCGAGAAAGTAGAAGCTCTTGTCCGGGAAGGCGACGGACTGCAACTGCCGCTTCTCCGCCACGATGGCGAAGGCCAGGAAGCTGCTGCCGGTGCCGATGAAGGCCGCGAGCAACACCGCGGCGGGCAGGGCGTTCGCGGCCGGATCCGCGATGGCGAAGGCCAGCGGGATGGCGGCGTAGAACAGAAAATCGAGCGTGATGTCGAGGAACCCGCCGCGGTCGGTGGGCCGGGTGGCGCGGGCGACGGCGCCGTCCAGGCCGTCCATCAGGCGCGACAGCATCAGCAGGGCCAGGCCCGGCAGGAAATGCTGGAACGCAATGGCCGTTGCGGCCGCCATGCCGATGGCAAAGCCCGCGAAGCTGATCGCGTCGGCACCCGCACCCAGGCGCACGAGGGTGCGCGCGGCCCGCGTCATGAGCGGGCGCAACGCCTGCTGGATGGCCTTATCCAGCATCGGGCATGGCCGCCGTGGGCGCCGCTCGGCTTCGCACGCCGTTGAACAGCGCGGCAAAGCGAAGCTGGCGCGGCAGGCTGCAGAGCGGCAGGGAGGCGGCGTGCATGGCGCGGTCGTCGGGCGGAAGGGTGTCGTGGGGGTGGGTGCCGAGGGGGATGTTAACCAGTGACCTCGGGTTTCTCCGGTGGGAACCCGTTGGTCGACCGGCTGCTCCACTCCTTACACTGGCGGCCAACCCACACCACCATGCCATCCCAGCCCTCCACCGACTTCGAGCAGCAACTGGTCGAGCAGCGCAGCTACCTGATGCGCTTCGCGCGCCTGCAGTTGCGCAACGACGCCTGGGCCGAGGACGCGGTGTCGGAGACCCTGCTGGCTGCGCTGGCCAAGCCGCAGGCCTTCGAGGCGCGCTCCCAGCTCAAGACCTGGCTGGTCGGCATCCTCAAACACAAGATCATCGACGCGATGCGACAGCGCCAGCGCGAGGTGACGTTCGACAGCGGCTCGGACGACGACAACGCCGATCCGCTGGAACACATGGCGTTCAAGACCGATGGCCACTTCGCCGAGAAGCCGGCCGACTGGGGCAACCCGGAGCAGGACCTGAAAAGCCGCCAGTTCTTTGCCATCCTGGAGGCCTGCACCGACAAGCTGCCAGCGGTGCAGGGCCGTTTGTTCCTGATGCGCGAGTGGCTGGAGATGTCGAGTGAGGAGATCTGTAAGGAACTGGCGCTGACGCCGACCAACCTCTACGTCCAGCTGCACCGTGCCCGCCTTCGCCTGCGCGAGTGCCTGGACCTCAACTGGTTTTCACAAGCCCCGACACGATGACAGCCGCCTACCCGTTTCGCCGCACCTGCAAGGAAGTGTCCGCGCTGCTGATCGCGCGCGAAGACCGGGCGCTGCCCCTGCGCGAACGGCTGGCCCTGCGCCTGCACATGGCCATGTGCCAGGCCTGCCCGCGCTTCGAACGGCAGGTGCTGACCCTGCGCAACGCCATGAAGCAGTGGCGCAACTACAGCGAAGCCGGGGAGTAGGTCGGTTCAGCGGTCCGGCGCCGGGCCGCCCCAAGCCGGATCAGCCCCCGGACGCGGGATGCACCGGGTCCCCTCCCGATGCTGGGGCAGCGACCCGCCCAGCGGCGGAGCGCGGGGACCACACCGTTCAGTTCAGCAGCGCCTGAGCGAACTCTTTCGCGTCGAAGGTTTCCAGGTCTTCCAGCTTTTCACCGACGCCAATGAAATAGATCGGCACCGGCTTTTCGCGCGCAATGGCGCAAATGACGCCGCCCTTGGCCGTGCCGTCGAGCTTGGTGATCACCAGGCCGGTGAGGCCCAGCGCTTCGTCGAACGCCTTCACCTGCGTCAGCGCGTTCTGCCCGGTGTTGCCGTCGATCACCAGCAGCACCTCGTGCGGAGCCGTGGCGTCGGCCTTCTGCACCACGCGCTTGATCTTCTTGAGCTCTTCCATCAGGTGCAGCTGGGTCGGCAGGCGGCCGGCGGTGTC
>JAHIQV010000371.1 GCA_018903185.1 Gammaproteobacteria bacterium
GGCCTCGGCGGCCAGGCTGGGCTCGTAAGGCTTGTCGAACAGGGGATCGGCGGGCGCACGGGGTGCGCGCACCGGGCGGCTGGACGGCGCACGCGCTTCGCGTTCGGGACGCGCGCCACGGCTCTCGCGGATCTCGCGTTGTTCGCGGACCTCTTCGGGCTGCTGCCAGGCACGCTGGCCGTCGTTGAAGTGGCCGGCCGGTCGTTTGTCGGCCTCCAGCTCCAGCGCTTCGAGTTCGAGCTTCTTGCCCAGCAGTTTTTCCAGATCGCCCATCAGGCGGGTGTCGCGCGCGCTGACAAACGACACCGCCAGACCCGACGCGCCCGCGCGGCCGGTGCGGCCGATGCGGTGCACATAATCTTCGGCGTTGAACGGGATGTCGAAGTTGAAGACCGCCGGCACGTCCTTGATGTCCAGGCCGCGTGCGGCCACATCGGTACACACCAGCAGGTCGACCGCGCCGCTCTTGAAGGCTTCGAGCGCCTTCAGGCGCTCGTCCTGGCTCTTGTCGCCGTGCAGGGCCGTGGTGTTCAGGCCTTCGCGCTCCAGCGAACGCGCCAGGCGGGCACATCCGAGCTTGCTGTTGACGAACACGAAGGCCTGCTTGAGACCTCGCTCGGCCAGGATCTTCTTGAGCACACCGCGCTTGTCGTCGTCGTCGACCCGGTAGAAATGTTGCTCCACCGTGGAAGCTGTCGCGTTGGAGCGGGCGACCTCGATGGTCACCGGATCCTGCAGGTAGCTGTTGGCCAGGCGCTTGATCTCGGTCGAGAACGTGGCCGAGAACAGCAGCGTGGTGCGCTGCTTGGGCAGGAAAGACAGGATGCGCTGCAGGTCGGGCAGGAAGCCGATGTCGAGCATGCGGTCGGCCTCATCGAGCACCACGTATTCGACCTGGTTGAGCACGCAGTTCTTGGCCTCGATGTGGTCCAGCAGACGACCCGGCGTGGCCACCAGCACCTCGACACCCTTTTTCAGCTCGGCGGTCTGCGGCTTCATGTCCATGCCACCGAACACCACGGTGCTGCGCAGGTTGGTGTACTTGGCGTAGAGCTTGACCTGCTCGGCCACCTGGTCGGCGAGCTCGCGCGTGGGCAACAGCACCAAGGCGCGCACCGGGTGGCGCGCGGGCGAGGTAGACGTGTTGTCGTGCTTCATCATGCGCTGCAGCAGGGGCAGCGTGAAGGCGGCGGTCTTGCCGGTACCGGTCTGGGCGGCACCCATCACGTCACGTCCCTGCAGCACCACGGGGATGGCCTGTGCCTGGATCGGCGTCATGTTCTCGTAGCCCATTTCGGCCACGGCGCGCTCCAGCGAAGGAGAGAGAGAGAGTTGGGAGAAGGATAGGGTCATTTCAATGCGCGTTGCGTGTCCATGCGCGCTGGCAGGGCTTTAGCCTGATATTGTCGCACTTTGAGCGCTTTTCACCCAGCGCAGACGGCGAAGCCCCGGGTGGCACCCGCCAGACGCCACCCGCAGGCAGGCGTCAGATCTGCCGCGCGTTGAAGGTGTCGCAGGCCTTGACGCTGCCGGTTTCCAGCCCTTTGTGGAACCAGCGCTGGCGCTGTTCGCTGGTGCCGTGGGTGAAGCTGTCGGGCACCACCTGCCCCTGGCTCTTGCGCTGGATGGCGTCGTCACCGATGGCCGCGGCCGCGTTCAGCGCCTCTTCCACGTCGCCCGGCTCCAGGATGGCGTTGGTCTTGTGGTTGTGGTGCGCCCAGATGCCGGCAAAGCAGTCGGCCTGCAATTCCAGGCGCACGGACAGCGCGTTGTATTCACGCTCGCTCACGCGCTGCCGGGACTGTTCCATCTGCTGGGTCAGGCCCATCAGGTTCTGCACATGGTGGCCCACCTCGTGCGCAATGACGTAGGCCTGGGCAAAGTCGCCGGGCGCGCCGAGCTGGCTGCGCAGCGTCTCGTAGAAGCTCAGGTCGATGTAGACCTTCTGGTCACCCGGGCAATAAAAAGGTCCCATGGCCGACTGGCCGGTGCCGCAGGCCGTGGGCACGGCGCCACGGAACAGCACCAGGCGCGGTTTCTGGTACTGCGAGCCGCTCTGCTGGAACACGGTCATCCACGCATCTTCGGTGCCGCCCAGCACGGCGGCCACGAACTGGCCCATTTCATCGGTCGGTTTGCCCGCCGGAGCCGATGCCGGCGCATTCTGCGTCTGCGATGGTGCGAGGTCGCCCGCACCGCCCAGGAAGCTCAGGATGGTCATCGGGTTGATGCCGAAGATCCAGCCGCCGATCAGCGCGATCACGATGGTGCCCAGGCCGATGCTGCGTCCGCCGGTGCGCCGACCTCCACCGCCGAACATGCCGCCCCCCGATGAGGAGCGACGGTCTTCAACCTGGTCCGACTGGCGGTTGTTTCCCCATTTCATGGTGCGTTCTCCTCGGGTCTGGCGACACAGCCAGACCCATTATGCAAAGCTCCAAACAAAAAGCGCTGCCGGGGGCAGCGCTTCCGTTGCGATCGGTGTGGCGATTTCAGGTCTTGGGCAGCGTCACACCCACCTGGCCCTGGTATTTGCCGCCGCGGTCCTTGTAGCTGGTCTCGCAGACGTCGTCCTTGTCGCTCTCGAAGA
>JAHIQV010000372.1 GCA_018903185.1 Gammaproteobacteria bacterium
AGCGCGGCATCCACCAGCCAGAGCAGGGCGGCCAGCAGCACAAAGGGGATCAGGCCGGCGTGGCCCAGGGTCCGCACCAGGGTGGTGTCGTTCGGGTCGTGCAGCACCGGCGGGGTCATCCAGCGCGCGGATCAGGGCTTGGCTTCGGCGAGCAGCTTCTCGACGCGGTCGGCGCCGATGGCGCCCGGCACGCGCGATCCGTCGGCAAAGATGATGGTGGGGGTGCCGGTGATGCGGGCCTTTTTACCGAACTCGAAGTTGCGGGCCACGGCAGCGGCATCGCATTTCGCGTCGGGCGGTGTTATGTCCTTGACCATCCAGTCGAGGAAGGCCTTGCCCTTGTCCTTGGCGCACCAGATGTTGCGTGATTTTTCGCCCGAGTCGGCGCTCAGGATGGGGTAGAGGAACACGTGGACCGTGACGTTGTCGATCTTGGTCAGGTCGCGTTCGAAGCGCTTGCAGTAGCCGCAGTTCGGATCTTCAAAGACGGCCATCTTGCGTTTGCCGTTGCCGCGCACGATGGTAAAGGCGTCCTTGAGCGGCAGGTCCTTGAAGGCGATGGCGGTGAGCTTTTCAACGCGCTGTTCGGTCAGGTCCCGCTGGGCCTTGGTGTCGATCAGCGAGCCCTGGATCAGGAAGTCGCCTTTTTCGTCGGTGTAGAAGATGTCGCTGTGGTTGATGCGCACCTCGTACAGGCCGGGCATCGGCGTTTTGGTGATTTCGTCGATGGCGGGCAGCTTGGGCAGGCGTTCGGCCAGGTTCTTGCGGATGGTGGCTTCCTGCGCGAACGCGCTCAGCGACAGCGCAGCGAGCAGCGCGAGCAGGGGGATCTTGGCGAGTTTCATAAAGTGGCCCGAGGGCATTCAAGGTTAAAAAGTCGGCAGGGCTGGCATCAGCCCGCCTGCCCCATGGCCTGGCGGGCCAGCCAGTGTTTCAGCGGGCCGAGGCGATCCACGCCCGTCATGCCCCAGTTGCGCAGGGCTTGTACGCGGCTGTCGGTCTGGGCAAACAGGCCAAACAGGCCGTCGGTCACCCAGCCCATGGCGTTCACATCGGCCTGCCGCGCGCGCTCGTAACGCCGCAGCAGCTTCAGGTCGCCCAGCTCGCGCCAGTACTCGCGCCCGTGCAGCACGCGGGCCAGTTCGGCGGCATCGGCCAGGCCCACGTTGAGTCCCTGTCCGGCCAGCGGGTGTATGGCGTGTGCCGCATCGCCCGCGAGCACCACGCCGCCCTGGGGCGTGCGGGCGATCCAGCGCTGGGCTTTCGAGAGCTCCAGGGGCCAGGCCTGGGCCGGGCTTTCCAGTTGCATCTCGCCGAGCACCTGCGCACACCGCGCCTGAACGGCCTGTGCCAGCGCCTCTGGCTCGGCTGCCAGCCAGCGGTCCGCCTGCTGTGTATCCACTGACCACACCAGCGCCACAGAGTTCCCTTGTGGCCCCCCCAGCGGCAGCAGGGCCATGATCTCGCCGTTCTGGAACCACTGGCGCGCCACGCCGCCGTGTGGCAGGGCACAGTGCAGGCGGGCGGCCACGGCCTTGTGCGGGTAGGGGCGAACCTCGTAGGTCAGCCCGAGTTCATCGCGGGTGGCGCTGCGTTTGCCTTCGCAGATCACTGTGAGCGCCGCGGGCGGTGCTTCCGTCAGGCACTCGATGCCGCTCTGGAAATGCACGGCATGGGCCAGCCGTTGTTCCAGCGCCGGCACGTCCACGATCCAGGTCAGCGCCTCGCTGCCCTGGTCGATCGCTGAAAACTGCACCGCACCGCCGTTGTCGCCAAAGACCTGCATGCCGGTCACCGGCGTCACGGTCGGGCCGGTGTCGGGTGTGGGACTGCTGGTGGGTGCCGCACTGTCTTCGGGCCAGGCGCGCACCGAGCGCAGCAGGTCGCGCGCCGCGGTGTTGAGCGCGTAGGCGCGCACGTCGGGAATCCCGGACGCCGGGCGCGGGGCGCTGACCAGGGCCACACGCAACCGGTCGCGGGCGAGCAAGAGCGCCAGGGTGTGCCCGACCACGCCGCCGCCCCGGATGGTGACGTCAAAACGCCGGTGGGCAGAAGAACGGTGGGAAGTGGGCGACATGGCGGGATTTTAGGAGCAGGGCACAATGCGCCCGATTCGCTCCGTCAAAACCCCCGTCCGCACCGGCCTGTACCGACCGCCGCTCCCGCCATGACCACACCCACCGACGTGACCGCCCGCATCGACCAGCTCTGGATCTACCCGGTGAAGTCCTGCGCGGGCATCTCGCTCACCGAGGCCGAGCTCACCGAGACGGGCCTGGCCTACGACCGCAGCTGGATGGTGGTGGACGCCCAGGGTGAATTTGTCACCCAGCGCGAGCTGCCGCGTTTGGCGCTGATCCAGCCG
>JAHIQV010000373.1 GCA_018903185.1 Gammaproteobacteria bacterium
GGCCGGGCAGGCGCTCGGCCGCGGCTGCTCTGGCGTGGGCGAGGTGCCAGTCGATGTGGCGTTGTGCGCTCGCCACCTGCTCCTGCACCAGCCGCGCAAGATCCGGCGCTGCGCCCGGTGGCGGTGTCTGCGCGGCGGCCTGCTGCAGGACCGCCAGCGGGGTCTTGAGGGCGTGGGCCAGGTTGCCCGCCTGGGTGCGCGCGCGCGCCACCACCTCGGCGTTGCGGTCCAGCACGCCGTTGAAGTCGTCGATGAGGGGCTGCACCTCACTGGGAAAACGGCCCTGCAGCCGGGCGGAGCGGCCTTCGCGCACCTGCACCAGGGCCTGCTGCAGGCCCCGCAGCGGCGACAGACCCACCGCGACCTGGGTCACCGCGGCCAAGGCCAGCAGCGCACCCAGCACCAGCAGCGAAATGGAGAGCACACCGGTGAAGCGGTCCACCGCTTCCAGCGCCTGCCGGGTTTCGGCCGCCACGATCAGGCGCCAGCGCACGCCAGGCTGTTCGCCCAGCGCCACGGTGCGTTCCAGCATCAGCACGGCCGCGCCCTGCGGACCACTGCCTTCGTGCACGTGCACGGTGCCGTTCGCCATCGCATCCGCGCTCAGCGGCAGGGTGGTGTCCCAGAGCGAGCGCGAACGCAGCACGCCGCTGCGGATGGCGCCATCGCCGCCCACCTGGTCGAGCTGCCAGTACAGGCCGGAATAGGGTGTCTGCCAGCGCGGGTCGGAGAGCTGTCGCGGATCGATCACGGGCTTCCCGCTGGCGTCCATTTCCAGTTGCGTGGTCAGCTGGTCGAGCTGCAGGGTCAGCGCCGCTTCGAACTGGCGCATGACGTGTTCGCGAAACAGCCCGCTGAGCCAGACACCGGCCAGCAGCAGCGCCAGCGCGAGCGCGGCGAGCGTGGCGGCCAGCAGGCGAAAACGCAGCGAGGAGGCCCAGCGGCCGAGCGTGATCATGGGTTGCTGAGCTTAAGGCAACGCCGCAACCCCGGGCACCGTGTGCGGCATGGCGCCGGCTCAGCCCGTGCTGGCCTGCGGCTGCACCAATCGGTAGCCCAGGCCGCGCACGGTTTCGATCAGTTCGGGCGGCAGCTTCTTGCGCAGCCGGCCGACGAACACCTCGATGGTGTTGGAGTCGCGGTCGAAGTCCTGTGCGTAGATGTGTTCGGTGAGTTCGGTGCGCGAGACCACCGAGCCCGGGCGGTGCATGAGGTAGTCGAGCACCTTGTACTCGTGGCTGGTCAGGGCGACCGGCTGACCCGCGAGCGTGACGCGGCCGCTGCGCGTGTCCAGCGCCAGCGCGCCGCACTGCAGCACCGGCGAGGCCAGGCCGCTGGCGCGGCGGATCAGCGCGCGCAGGCGCGCCAGCAGTTCTTCGGTGTGGAAGGGTTTGGTCAGGTAGTCGTCGGCGCCGGCATCGATGCCCGCCACTTTCTCGCTCCAGTTGTCGCGTGCGGTCAGGATCAGCACCGGCAGGGTGCGGCCGGCATCGCGCCAGCGCTTGAGCACCGACAGCCCGTCGAGCACCGGCAGGCCGAGGTCGAGCACCACCGCGTCAAACGCCCCGGTATCGCCCAGATGGTGCGCGTCGCGGCCGTTGTGTGCCTCGTCCACCGCGTAACCGGCGGCTTCGAGCGCGCTGCGCAACTGGGCGCGCAGCGTGGGTTCGTCTTCGACCAGGAGGATGCGCATGCGGGCTCTTTCAGCGTCCAGTGTCTTTGCGGTTGCGGTGGTGATCGTCGCGGTTCTTGCGGCGCAACACCTCGCCGGTCTTTGCGTCCAGTTCGAGCTTGATCCGCTGACCGCCGGCCTGCAGCAGTTTGATCTCATAGAGCCAGCGGCCGTTGTCGTCCTCCAGCTCCACTTCCAGCACCTGGCCCGGGTGCTCCCGTTCCAGCCGCTCCAGCACCGATCGCAGCGGCAGCACCTGCCCGGCCTGCACGGCCTGCAGGGCGCGCACGTGGTCGTCGTCACGCGACCAGGCGGGGGTCGTGCCCGGTCCACCCAGCAGCAGCGCCATGGCCACCAGCAGGGTCCGCAGCGGCGCAGGGGCGTATCCGGGGCATGTCAGCACATTCATGGGGCCATTGTCGGGCGGCATTCCTTAACGCCAGATGAACGGCCGCTTCAGCCGGCGTTCAAGCGGGGTTTCGCACACTGCATCCAGCCCCTCCCGTTCATCCTTCTTGAAAGGCACCATCATGTTGCTTGACCGTTCTTCCCGGGTGTCCGCCGGCCTGCTCGCCGCGGCACTGGCCAGCACCTTGTGGTCGGCCAGCGTCCACGCCGCCGACACCACGCCCGCCGCACAGCTCCAGCACTGGAGCGCCCAGGCCGGCTCGCCCGGCAACGCCGCCAAAGGCCAGACCTTCTTCAACACGAAACACGGTGGCGAGTGGTCGTGTGCCTCGTGTCACGGCACACCGCCGACCACGCAAGGCAAACACGCCAACACCGGCAAGCTGATCGCGCCTTTGGCGCCGGCTTTCAACCCCAAGGCGTTCACCGACACGGCGAAAGTCGACAAGTGGTTCAAGCGCAACTGCAACGACGTGCTCAGCCGCGCATGCAGCGCGAACGAAAAGGCCGACGTGCTGGCCTACCTGAACAGCCTGAAGTGAACGACCTCGACATCCCGGAGCTCCCCATGAACACCCCCTCCACCCGATCCCTGCTCGTGGCCCTCGGCCTGGGCGTCGCCGCACTGTCCGCCGCGCAGGCCGACAGCGGGCGCATGATGCCGCGCAACATGCCCCAGGCCTACATGGCCGAATGCGCGGCCTGCCACACCGCGTACGCGCCTGGCCTGCTGCCCGCCCGCTCGTGGCAGCGCATCATGGCCGGCCTGGACAAACACTACGGCACCGACGCTTCGCTGGATGACGCCACGGTCAAGCAGCTCAGCGCCTGGCTGCAGGCGAACGCGGGCACCTACAAGCGCGTGGTCGAGGAACCGCCTGAGGACCGCCTCACGCGCTCGGCCTGGTTCGAGCGCAAGCACCGCGAGGTCCCCACCCCGGTCTGGAAACACGCCAGCGTCAAGAGCGCGGCCAACTGCGCGGCCTGCCACCCCGGTGCCGACCGTGGCGACTTCGATGACGACAGCCTCCGGCTGCCGGCGGGCGTGAGCCTGGGCAAGCGCTGGTTCTGGAAAGACTGAGCCCGGGAGAACCACCATGCAAGCCACCACCCCGATGCCCTCCCACGCAGCCGCCACTGCATCCCAGCCGCGACCGGCTAGCCGCCGCCGCGTCACCGATGCGCCCACGCGCATGTTTCACTGGCTGTTCGCCCTGTGTTTTCTGGGCGCCTACCTGACGGCCGATGGCGAGAGCTGGCGCATGCTGCACGTCACGCTCGGCTACTCCATGGCGGGTCTGCTGGGCTTTCGTGTGGTCTATGGCCTGTGGGGCCCGCGCCAGGCGGGGCTGGGCCTGATGTGGCGCAAGCTGGGCAGCGCGCCGGCCTGGCTCCGGTCGCTGCGCGCCGCCAAATCGCTTTCCGTCGTCAACTGGCGCCAGGGGCAGAACCTGCTCATGGCGCTGGCGGTGGTGGCGCTGCTGGTGCTGGTGGTGCCGCTCACCTTGAGCGGCTACGCGACCTTCAACGAATGGGGCGTGTTCCCCGGCGAAGACTGGCTGGGCGAAATGCACGAATTTCTGGGCGAAGCCTTTCTCTTTGTGGTGCTGGCCCATCTGGCCCTGATCCTGGGGCTGAGCCTGCTGCGCCGCAAGAACCTGGCATCGCCCATGCTGACCGGCAGCGTGGAAGGCCCGGGTCCGGGCCTGGTGCAGAAGAACCGCACCTGGCTGGCCGCCCTGCTGCTGCTCGCGGTGCTGGCCTACGGCGCCTGGGAATGGCAGCAGTCGCCCAACGGGCTGGTGTCGGCCAAGGCCCTGAGCAGCCTCATGTCGGGCAACGGCGGCGGGCGCGATCACGGTGATGACGATTGACTGTCCTGAGCCCGGGTCTTATTTGACGAACTGAATTCTGAAAGCAACCACCATGAAGCAATATCTCTGCGTCGTCTGCGGATGGCTGTACGACGAAGCCGCTGGCTGGCCTGAAGAAGGCTTCCCGCCGGGCACACGCTGGGCCGACGTGCCCGATGACTGGCGCTGCCCCGAATGCGGCGTGGGCAAGGCCGACTTCGTGCTGTGCGAGGTGTGATCCCGACACGATCCTGAAGCGTTCACCAGCGCACCAGCAGCACCTCGCCCGCGTCGCTGGCCAGCATGGCCTGGCGGCCTGCGAATGGCACCACCGTGGGCCGCATGCGTTCCGGCATGACCAGCCGCTGCACTTCCTCACCGCTCTGGCGATCCAGCACGTGCAGCACCTGCTGCATGTCCAGCGCATACAGGTGCAGATCGTCGGTCACCAGCTCGGCCATCAGTGGTCCCCAGTTGGACCGGACTGAGCGGTAGTTGGTGGTGCGGTGGCGCCAGCGCACGTTGCCGTTCTGGATGTCGATGGCATAGACCCAACCCGTGGGTGACCAGAGGTAGGCTGTGTTGCCCGCCACATGGTGCGAGTTGATGAAGTTGCCGGCGTTGAAGGTCCACAGCACGCGCCCGTCATGCACCGAGATGCCGTACAGCAGCTCCTTGTAGCTGCCCGCCACCAGCACCTCGCCACTGACGTGAAGCTGCCGCAGGTATTGCCATTCGTGGCTGCGGTCGAGTTGCCATTGGAGTTCGCCCTGGCCGGCGTCGAGCGCGTACAGCAGGCCGTTGCCCGGCGCGAACAGCAGGGTGTTCTGGCTGAGGGTGGGCGCATACGCCGTGAGCGTGTCGGGGGTGCCGGCGAAGCGCCAGCGCACGGTGCCGCTGGCGTTGTCCAGGCACAGCATGTCGTGACCATCACCCACGTAGGTGTGTTCGGGCGTGGCACAGGGAACACCCAATTGCTCGCGCGCCGGGTAGATCCAGCGTCGATCGCCTCGCGCGAGATGCCAGGCGCCGATTTCGGCGAGACCGCCGCACAGGACCAGCTCGCCCGCCACACGCGGGCGGAAGACCGCTTCGCGCGACAAGCCGTGGGCGGCTTGCCAGATGGGCAGGGCTTGTCCCGGATCGATGCGGCCCAGCCCGTGGTTGCCCGCGAACAGCACATCGGATCCGTGTGCCGTCAACGGTGCAAGCAGGGCGTTGCCGCTGTCCCAGCGGCGTGCCACCTGCGGTCCGGCCACTTCGTCTGCCCACGCAACAGCGGGCAGCGCCAGGGCGGGCAGACCCGCTGCCAGTGCGCTGAGCAGGTGCCGCCGGGTGAGGAGCGGGTGGGTGGCAGTGCTCAATTGCAGTTGGCGCCTTGTTTGATCCATTGCATCAGGATCAGTGTGTTCGCGTGTTCGCGGTTTTCGGCCGGGCTGATGCCGGGGGGCATGCGGTCCTCCACCAGGTGTTGCCACAGCCCGCTGAGATCGGGCATGCCCGGAATCACCACCTTGGTGGCTTTGTCCACCCCTTTGGCCACGGAGTCGGCCCCCAGCATGACACCTTTGTAGGAAGTCAGGTCCAGTTCATGGAAGCTCGGTGGCTCCTGGTTCGACATGTGGCAAGCGGTACACGCCGGGCTGTTGGGCGCAAACGCGTTGGCCTTCTTGAACAGTGGCCCCACGTTCTTGCGGTAGTTTTCGTCGTCTTTTGCCCCGTCCACAATCCATTGCTTCACGGCCAGGTAGTTCGGCGTGTCATTCGGAATGTGAAACTTGGTGCCCAGCGGCATGCGGTTGTTGCGCAGCCGGCGGATCAGCGGGTCGCGCTTGGGGTCCTTGCCGGGCGTGAAGAGGGCCCGCTTGGGTTCTTCGGTGGAGCCCTCGCGCATGCCTTTGCAGGTGGACAGGTCCAGGCCGCGGTAGCTCCTGGTGGCATCCTGCGAAGAATGGCAGGTCACACAGGCGGCCCCTGGGCCGAATGCGTTGGGGGTGTGCATCAGCGTGTTGACGTACTGGTAGGTGATCGGGATGTTGCGCTTGATGATCAGTTCCTGGACGGCTTGCTCGTCCTCGTCGTCGGGCTGGATCTTGCCTTCCTTGACGTCATGGATCAGTTGCTCGGCCAGGGTTCGGGGTTTTTTCTGGTCAGCCTGTGCGCTGTCCGACCAGCCCAGCACCAGAACGGTGGCCAGACAGGTGGTCAGGAAGAAACGGAAATGAGGCCATATGGGCTGCAAGGTCTTCATGGTTGTCTCCAGGTGGGCATGAGACCTCAGCGTATGCTTACATACTGTTTCGAGAACCCGGGAATCCGATAACAGAAGTTTCCCTTGGTAACCTGGCTTTTTAAGTTTCACTTAAGAGGTGAGTGGCAGGGAAGGCGGAACGTTCGCCCTCGGGCGACAGTTTTCTACAATGCATGAATGTGGTCCGCGCCGGCAGCAAATCCGGTTCGGACTGTCTTCCACCGTCCAACGGGACTCTTCATGCAATTCATCCGCTTCTCCGACCTCTGCGCCAACGGCCAAGCCAGGGGTCAGCGCGTTTTCATCCGCGCCGACCTCAACGTGCCCCAAGACGACGAAGGCAAGATCACCGAAGACACGCGCATCCGCGCCAGCATCCCCGCGATCCAGATGGCGCTGGACGCCGGCGCCGCCGTCATGGTGACGAGCCACCTGGGCCGCCCCACCGAAGGCGAATTCAAGCCCGAAGACTCGCTCGCTCCGGTCGCCGCGCGCATGGGCGAACTCATGGGCCGCAGCATTCCCGTGGTGGCCAACTGGGTCGATGGCGTGACCGTAGAACCCGGCCAGCTCGTCATGCTGGAGAACTGCCGCCTCAACGTGGGCGAGAAGAAGAACAAGCCCGAACTCGCCGCCAAGCTCGGCAAGCTCTGCGACATCTTCGTGCACGACGCCTTCGGCACCGCGCACCGCGCCGAAGGCACGACCTACGGCATCGCCGAAACGGCGCCCATCGCCTGCGCCGGCCCGCTGCTCGCCGCCGAGATGGATGCGATTGGCAAGGCCCTGGCCAACCCGAAGCGCCCGCTGATCGCCATCGTCGCCGGCAGCAAGGTCAGCACCAAGCTCACCATCCTGCAGGCGCTGGCCAAGAACGTGGACGGCCTGATCGTTGGCGGCGGCATCGCCAACACCTTCATGCTCGCGGCCGGTCTGAAGATCGGCAAGAGCCTGGCCGAACCCGACCTGATCGGCGAAGCCAAGGCCGTGATCGACGCCATGAAAGCGCGCGGCGCCGCGGTGCCGATCCCGACCGACGTGGTCTGCGCCAAGAGCTTCAGCCCCGACGCCGTGGCCACGGTCAAGGCCGCCACCGACGTGGCCGACGACGACCTGATCCTGGACATCGGACCGGAGACCGCCCAGCTGCTGGCCGAGCAACTGAAGAAGGCTGGCACCATCGTCTGGAACGGCCCGGTGGGCGTGTTCGAATTCGCCGCCTTCGAGAACGGCACCAAGGTGATCGCGCACGCGATTGCCGAGAGCAGCGCCTTCAGCATCGCCGGCGGTGGCGACACCCTGGCGGCGATCGCCAAATACGGCATCGAGAAAGATGTGGGCTACATCTCCACCGGCGGTGGTGCCTTCCTCGAGGTGCTGGAAGGCAAGACCTTGCCGGCGTTCGAGGTGCTGGCGCGCCGGGCCGAAACCCCCTGATTCACGACTTCATTTCATCTTTCCAAGGACATTCCCCATGGCCCTCATTTCCCTCCGCCAACTGCTCGATCACGCCGCCGAGCACAACTACGGCCTGCCGGCCTTCAACGTCAACAACATGGAGCAGGTGCAGGCCATCATGCAGGCGGCCGACAAGGTGAACAGCCCCGTCATCCTGCAAGGCTCGGCCGGTGCGCGCTCCTACGCGGGCGAACCCTTCCTGCGCCACCTGATCGCTGCCGCCATCGAGATGTACCCGCACATTCCCGTCTGCATGCACCAGGACCACGGCGCCGCGCCCGCCATCTGCTTCCGCTCCATCCAGTCGGGCTTCAGCTCGGTGATGATGGACGGCAGCCTGCTGGCCGACGGCAAGACACCTTCAAGCTATGAGTACAACGTGGCAACCACCCGCCAGGTGGTGGACCTGGCCCACGCCTGCGGCGTGTCGGTCGAAGGTGAGCTCGGTTGCCTGGGCTCGCTGGAAACCGGCAAGGCCGGCGAAGAAGACGGCCACGGCGCAGAGGGTGTTCTGGACCATTCATCCTTGCTGACGGACCCCGATGAAGCGGCCGACTTCGTGAGCAAGACCCAGGTGGACGCGCTGGCCATTGCCATCGGCACCAGCCACGGTGCCTACAAGTTCACCAGCAAACCCAGCGGCAAGGTGCTGCGCATCGACCGCGTGAAAGAAATCCACCGGCGCATCCCCAACGTGCACCTGGTGATGCA
>JAHIQV010000046.1 GCA_018903185.1 Gammaproteobacteria bacterium
ACGCCGCGCGCTCGACAACAACCAGTCGCTGGTGAAGCAGGGTTTCATCTCGGCCACCGCACTGGAAACCACCAGCAACAACCTGACCGCAGCCGTTGCCAACCACCAGGCGGCCCTCGCGGCGCTGGACATCGCGCGCAAGACCCTGGGTGACACCGTGCTGCGCTCGCCGCTGACCGGCCAGGTGTCGGCCCGTCTGGTGCAGAACGGCGAACGCGTCGCCGTTGACGCCCGCGTGCTGGAGGTCGTGGACCTGTCCGGCTTCGAACTTGAAGCCGCCCTGGCTCCTGCCGACGCCATGGCAGTGGCACCTGGCCAGACAGCACAACTCACGGTGGAAGGCCTGGCCCAGCCGGTGGACGCCACCGTGGCGCGCATCAACCCCAGCGTGCAGGCGGGCAGCCGCAGCGTGCTGGTGTACCTGCGGGTGCCGGCGGTCGCGGGCATGCGGCAGGGCCTGTTTGCCCAGGGGCAGATCGTCACCAGGCGCATCAGCGCGCCGGCGGTACCGCTCTCGGCGGTGCGCAACGACAAACCGCAGCCCTACATCCAGACCGTGCAGGACGGCAAGGTCGCCCACGTGCCGGTGGTGCCGGGCCGCCAGGGCCTGCACAACGGTGAGCCCATGCTGGTGATCGACGGCCTGGCGCAGGCCCCCGTGGGCACCACGCTGCTGCGCGTGCAGGCCGGCCTGATCCGCGAGGGCACGGCGGTGACGCTGACGGGCACGACCGCTGCGGGCACCGCGCCAGCGCAACCCACCCCATCGCACTGAGCAGCGCACCATGTGGTTCACCCAGATCTCGCTGCGCAACCCGGTCTTTGCCACCATGGTGATGGTGGCCTTCGTGGTGCTCGGGCTGTTTTCGTTCCAGCGCCTGAAGGTGGACCAGTTCCCCAACATCGACTTCCCCGTGGTGGTGATCACCACCGAGTACCCCGGCGCTTCGCCCGGCATCGTGGAGAGCGAAGTCACGAAAAAGGTGGAGGAAGCGGTCAACGCGATCGCGGGCGTGAACACGCTCACCTCGCGCAGCTACGAAGGCCAGTCGGTCGTCATCATCGAGTTCCAGCTGCACATCGACGGGCGCAAGGCGGCCGAAGACGTGCGCGAAAAAATTGCCATCCTGCGACCGACTTTCCGCGATGACGTGAAGGAACCGCGCGTGCTGCGCTTCGACCCGGCGGCGCGTTCGATCTGGTCGGTCGCTGTCCTGCCCGAAGCTGTCAATGGGAAAGCACCCTCGGCGGTTGAACTCACCACCTGGGCCGAGCAGACGCTCAAGAAGCGCATGGAGAACGTGCGCGGTGTGGGCTCGGTCACGCTGGTGGGCGGCACGCGGCGCGCGGTCAACATCGACCTCGACCCGGCCGCCATGGAGGCGCTGAGCATCACCGTCGAGCAGATCACCACCGCGGTGCGCAACGAAAACCAGGACCTGCCGGTGGGCACGCTCAAGACCACCGAGCGCGAACGTGTGGTCCAGGTGCTCTCGCGTCTGCAGAATCCGAAAGACTTCGAGGCCATCATCGTCGCGCGCCGCGGCGGCAGTGCGGTGCGCCTGGCCCAGGTGGCGCGCGTGAGCGATGGCACCGAAGAGGTGGAGAGCCTGGCGCTCTACAACGGCCAGCGCACGCTGCTGCTGCAGGTGCAGAAGGCGCAGGACGAAAACACCATTGCGGTGACCGACGGCCTCAAGGCCACCATCACATCGCTCCAGGCCGAACTGCCGCCGGGCGTGCGGCTGGAGCCGATCGCCGACGGCTCGCGGCCCATCCGCGTGTCGGTGGACAACGTGCGGCGCACGCTGATCGAAGGCGCGTTGCTGACCGTGCTGATCGTGTTCCTGTTCCTGAACTCGTGGCGTTCGACCGTGATCACGGGCCTCACGCTGCCGATCTCGGTGATCGGCACCTTCTTCTTCATGAACCTGTTCGGTTTCACCATCAACATGATCACGCTGATGGCGCTCACGCTGTCGGTGGGCCTGCTGATCGACGACGCCATCGTGGTGCGCGAAAACATCGTGCGCCACGTGCAGATGGGCAAGCGCCCGTTCGACGCCGCCATGGACGGCACGCAGGAAATCGGCCTGGCGGTGCTGGCCACCACGCTGTCCATTGTGGCGGTGTTCCTGCCCATCGGCTTCATGGGCGGCATCATCGGCAAGTTCTTCCACGAGTTCGGCATCACCATGGTGGCGGCCGTGCTGATTTCCATGTTCGTGAGCTTCACGCTCGACCCGATGCTGTCGTCGGTCTGGCACGACCCGGAAATCGAAAAGCACGGAAAACACGCCGCGCCCGTGACGCTGTACGACAAGACCATTGGCCGCGTCACCGGCTGGTTCGACCGCGTGCAGGACGACCTGACCGAGCTCTACCAAGGCACGCTGCACTGGTCGCTGAAACACAAGCTGGCCACGCTGGGCCTGGCGCTGGCCACCTTCGTGGGCAGCCTGTTCATGCTGCCGCTGCTGGGCACCGAGTTCGTGCCCAAGGCCGACTTCTCCGAGACCTCGCTCACATTCCACACCCCGGTGGGCTCGTCGCTCGAAGCCACCGAAGCCAAGACGCGGCAGGTCGAGGCGATCCTGCGTGAATTCCCCGAGGTCAAGTACACGCTCTCGACCATCAACACCGGCAACGCCCAGGGCACCATGTACGCCAGCGTCTACGTGCGCCTGGTGGACCGCAAGGACCGCAGCCTGAACGCCGACACCATGGCCGCGAAGCTGCGCGACCGCCTGCGCACCGTGCCCGGCATCAACGTGACCCACGCCGGCCTGCTCGATCCGGTAGGCGGCAACAAGCAGGTCGAGTTTTCGCTGCAGGGCGAGGATCTGGCCGAACTGGAGCGGCTGACCGCTCAGGTGATGGAGCGCATCCGCCCCATCGTCGGCCTGGTGGATCTGGACGCCAGCGTCAAACCCGACAAGCCGACGGTGGACGTGGTGATGCGGCGCGAGATCGCCTCCGACGCCGGCCTGAACGCCGCCACGGTGGCGAGCAGCCTGCGCACCCTCGTGGCCGGCCAGACGGTGGGCAACTGGCGCGCGGCCGACGGCGAGAGCTACGACGTGAACGTGCGCCTGGCACCCGGGCAGCGCGCGCGCACCAGCGACCTGGAGCAACTGCCCTTCGTGGTGGGCAGCGCCGCCGATGGCACGGCGCGCGTGGTGCGCCTGGGCCAGGTGGCGCAGGTGGTGGAATCCACCGGGCCGAACCAGATCAACCGGCGCAACCTCAACCGCGAGGTGGCGATCAACGCCAACGTGTACGGCCGCTCGGCCGGTGACGTGTCGGCCGATATCCGCGAGGTGCTCGACACCATCACCATGCCGCCGGGCTACCGCTACGAGTTCGGCGGCTCGACCAAGAACATGCAGGAGTCGTTCGGCTACGCGGTGTCGGCGCTGGCGCTCGCCATCATCTTCATCTACATGATCCTGGCCAGCCAGTTCCAGAGCTTCCTGCAGCCGCTGGCGCTCATGACCTCGCTGCCGCTGACCCTGATCGGCGTGGTGCTCGCACTGCTGATGTTCGGTTCGAGCATCAGCATGTTCTCGGTGATCGGCATCGTGCTGCTGATGGGCCTGGTGACCAAGAACGCCATCCTGCTGGTGGATTTCGCCATCCGTGCCCGCCGCGGGCTGGACGGCGCGGCGCCGCTGGACCGCGAAAGCGCCCTGCTGCTGGCCGCCAGGGTGCGGCTGCGCCCCATCCTCATGACCACACTGGCCATGGTGTTCGGCATGGTGCCGCTGGCGTTTGCGCTCACCGAAGGCTCGGAACAGCGCGCGCCCATGGGCCAGGCCGTGATTGGCGGCGTGATCACCTCGTCGCTGCTGACGCTGGTGGTGGTGCCCGTGGTGTACTGCTACATGGACGATTTCGGCCACTGGCTGCGCCGCCTGTTCGGGGCTGGACGCGCCGATGACAGCGCGGCCGTCAGGGCCGCAACGGGTGGCGCTCAGTAAAATGCATCAGGATCGGCTAATATACCCACCGGAGTATCAAACATGACTTCTCAGACCCCCATCAGCTTCGACCAGGCCCGCTTCAACATGATCGAGCAGCAGATCCGTCCCTGGGAGGTGCTCGACCGTCAGGTGCTGGAGCTGCTGGCCAGGATGCGCCGTGAGGACTTTGTGCCCGCCGCCCACAAGGCGCTGGCCTTTGCCGACATGGAGCTGCCGCTGACGCACCCCGCCGTGGAGGGTGAATGCATGTTGGCACCGCGCGTTGAAGCCCGTGTTTTGCAGGACCTCGCCATCCAGCCGACCGACAAGGTGCTCGAAATCGGTGCTGGCAGCGGCTTCATGGCCGCCCTGCTGGCCAGCCTGGCTCAGCGCGTGGTCTCGCTGGAAGTCAACGAAGCCCTCGCGCGCACCGCGCGTGAAAACCTGCAGAAGGCCGGCTTCACCAACGCCGAAGTGCGCGTGGCCGATGCCGCAGCCAACAACTTTGCCGCCTGCGCCACCGAAGCGCCGTGGAACGTGATCCTGCTCAGCGGTTCGGTGGCCGAAGTGCCGCCTGCCCTGCTCTCGCTGCTGGCCCCCGGTGGCCGCCTGGCCGCCATCGTGGGCAACGAGCCTGTCATGCGCGCCACCTTCATCACACGCACCGGCGAAGCGTCGTACGTCACCGCCCAGCCCTGGGACACCCAGGCGCCACGCCTGCGGAACTTCTCCGAGCCTTCGCGCTTCCAGTTCTGAGCCGGCACACCCGCTGAAACGCTCACAGGTCCGACCCCATGATCTCCATCCACCCCGCCCAACTCACCGATTGGCTTGAACAGGCCCGCTCGAAGTCGCCGGACCTGCGCCCCGTCGTGCTCGACGTGCGCGAACCCTGGGAGTTCCAGACCGCGGCCGTCAAGCCCGATGGCTTCGATCTGGTCCACATGCCCATGCGCAGTGTGCCGGCACGCTACCTGGAACTCGACCGCAACCAACCCGTGGCCTGCCTGTGTCACCATGGCGCGCGCAGTGCGCAGGTGGTGCACTTCCTGATGCAGAACGGTTTCTCCGAGGTGGTGAACATCCACGGCGGCATCAACGCCTGGGCCCGCGAGCGGGACCCGTCCGTGCCGGTGTACTGAAACCGCCATCCTGCATTCCGCGCCTGTTATCCAAAGGAACCCTCATGACCGCCCTGTCCACCCCGTTGAAGCTGCATCCGCTTTCCCTGAAGCCGCTCGCGCTGGCGGCCTTGCTGGCACTGGGTGTGTCCGGCGGCGCACAGGCGCAGAGCCTGGTCGAGCTGTACGACATGGCGCGGGGGTTTGACACCACCGTGCAGGCGGCGCGCGCGCAGTACGAGGCGAATCTTGCCAAGGCCGATCAGGCCAGGGCGGGCTTGCTGCCCCAGGCCGGCCTGGGCGCCGGCGTCAACTGGGCGAACGTGGACAGCAGCGCAGCGGCCGGCAGCCGCAGTGCCGACAGCCAGAACCTGGCGCTTTCTGCCAGCCAGCCCCTGTACCGCCCCGCCAACCGCCTGACCCATGAGCAGGGCCAGCTGTCGATTGAGGTGGCCAAGGCCCAGCTGGACGCGGCCGAGCAGGACCTGATCGTGCGCACCGCGCAGGGGTACTTCGACGTGGTCGCTGCGCAGGACACGCTGACCTTCGTGCAGGCCCAGAAAACCGCCGTGGCCGAGCAGTTGGCTGCCGCCAAGCGCAACTTC
>JAHIQV010000047.1 GCA_018903185.1 Gammaproteobacteria bacterium
CCCGCGTTCGCGGGCAATGATCTCGGCCAGCGCCAGCATTTGCTCGGCGATGCCACGCCCTCGGTGGCTGGACAACACGGCCACGTCGTGCACGTTCACCAACGGCTTGCACGCAAAGGTCGAAAAACCCTCGATGCAGTTGACCAGGCCCACCGGCGCATCACCGTCAAATGCCAGCACGCTGTAGGCCTGTGGTCGTGCCGCGAGTTCGCGCACCAGGTGGGACTTGGCAAAGTCGCTCAAACCATCCCCGCCACCCGCCGGATCGCTGGCGTAAGCGTCGAGCAGCATCACCAGCGATGCCGCATCGTGCGGGTTGGCGTAATCCGCGCGGCGGACAGAAACCGCGGCCGCCATCATCCGGCCCTCACCGCGTTCACCAGCCGCTCGGCGCAAGCCTGGGCCTGCTGAGGATCGCGCGCCTCGACCATCACGCGAAGCAGCGGCTCGGTGCCACTGGCGCGGATCAGCACGCGCCCCGTGTCCCCCAGCTCGGCCTCAACCGCTTTCGTCTCATCGGCCAGCAGGGTGTTGGTTTTCCAGTCCTGCCCGGGCTGCAGTCGCACATTGATCAAGGTCTGCGGAAACAGGGTCACATCGGCCAGCAGCTGCGCCATGGTCTTGCCGCTGCCGGCGCAGGCCTGCAACACCTGCAGCGCCGACACCAGGCCGTCGCCCGTGGTGTGTTTGTCCAGCACCAGCAGGTGCCCAGAGCCTTCACCGCCGAGGATCCAGCCGTGGCGCTCCAGCTCTTCGAGCACGTAGCGGTCGCCCACCCGGGCGCGCACGAACTTGACCCCGCGTTTCCGGAACGCCACCTCGACCGCCATGTTCGTCATCAGCGTGCCCACCACGCCGGGCACGTCCACGTCGCGCGCGATGCGGTCGGCCGCGATCAGGTACAGCAGCTCGTCGCCGTTGTACAGGCGCCCGCTGGCGTCCACCAGTTGCAGCCGGTCCGCGTCACCGTCCAGGGCCACGCCATAGTGGGCCCCGCTCGCCCGCACCGCATCGACCAGGGCCTGCGGATGGGTCGCGCCGACCTCGTGGTTGATGTTCAGCCCGTCGGGGGCGCAGCCGATGCGCACCACCTCGGCGCCCAGCTCATGGAACACCGCGGGCGCGATCTGGTACGCCGCGCCGTGGGCGGCGTCGACCACGATCTTCAGGCCCTTGAGGGTGAGGTCGTTGGAGAAGGTGCTCTTGCAGAACTCGATGTAGCGGCCCGCCGCGTCGTCCATGCGACGCGCCTTGCCCAGGTTGCGCGAGTCGGCCCAGACCGGGTCCTTGTCCAGCTCGGCCTCGACGGCGTGCTCCCAGTCGTCCGAGAGCTTGTTGCCCTGCGCGCTGAAGAACTTGATGCCGTTGTCTCCAAAAGGGTTGTGGCTTGCCGAGATCACCACGCCCAGGCTGGCGCGCTGTGCGCGTGTCAGGTAGGCCACGGCCGGTGTCGGCACCGGTCCGAGCAAGACCACGTCCACCCCGGCGGAGTTGAAGCCGGACTCCAGCGCGCTTTCCAGCATGTAGCCCGAGATGCGCGTGTCCTTGCCGATCAGCACCGTGGGGTGCGCCTCGTCGCGCTTGAGCACGCGCCCCACGGCGTGGGCCAGTTTGAGAACAAAATCGGGCGTGATCGGGGCCTGGCCGACGGTTCCGCGGATGCCGTCGGTGCCAAAGTATTTACGGGTCATGGGTTCGATTTTAGGGTGCCGCACGGGACGGTCCGGTTCAAGCTGCATCGCCCATGAGTTCAACCGCGCGACAGAGCACGCGCTTCCATCTGCTGCGACGGAGCCGCGTGGAACTGGGCACCACGGGTCTCGCGGGAAACCAGAGCGTCGTCGGACCGGCCACGATCCAGCGCCGCCGCCTCGCTCCAGTGGCTCTGCTCACTGCGCCCCAGCGCTGAGCCGACATCGAATTCCCGCAGGGGCGGGTACGCCTGCCGCATGGCAATGGTGTTGCCGTCCTTGCTCAGGTAGCAGGACTGAACATCCCCCTGGCCTGCGTGGCGGATCTGTTCTTTGGCCGCTGCGGCGGCCAGGGTGTTAACCTGAGCGTCGTTCATGCCCAGTTGCCCGAGCCGCGGGCCCAACTGATCCTTGAACTGCCGGGCCGTCTCGCGCTGTGCGGGAGAGCCCGATTCGTTCTCGCTGATGAGGTGCTGCAGAAACGAACGATCCGGCGGCGGATTCGATTTCTCGGCGTTCAGCGGGCTGCCCAAGACCGGATCGACCAGTTGCTGGATGTCCAGCTTGTTGCGGGCCGGCTGGAGCCGGCCTTCGAAATGATTCTCTATCGGCTCATTGTGTCCGGCAGCAGACGTACCCATCTGCCTATTTCCGTCCACCAAAGGTGTGCCTGGCATGGCGGTGTAGATCGTGATGCAGATAGGGGTCTGCCATATGCGCTCCTATCGATCAGGTGCTCTTTCAAAGACCAGAAACGCCTTGTATCCGTGAAGTTGCGGAATGTCCTTGCGCGTTTCCAGCCTCAGGCGGTAGCGGCCCGGACCTTGATCGTCGGGGCCTCCAAACCTCAATACATACGTCGATGCGTCGGGTGTGCCCGGCGGCGCGCCGGAGTATTCGGTGAAGGACCGGCGAGAAACGGCGATGTCATCCGTCAGTGGAAACGACTCAATCCGACTGGGTTCATAGCCCTTGGAGACATCGACGCGGTTCCAGAACTGAACCGGAATCTCCTTCACGCCCTGCAGGCGGTGCAGCGTCACACGAACTTCAACCGGATGGGCATCGATCGTCGCGATCTTTCCATCCGGGTCGGAGGGTGCAAACAACATCCTCAGACCCAGAAAGTAACCAGGCGAGTGGCTGACCTTGGGTGGCGCTGGAA
>JAHIQV010000048.1 GCA_018903185.1 Gammaproteobacteria bacterium
AAGCGCCTTGATCCGCCAGACAACCCTCTTCGAACATGCGCCCGCGGCGTACCTGATCATCGACGAGGCCACCGTGCTGTGCGAAATCAACTTGGCGGGCGCCCGGCTGCTCGGCGCCGCGAGCAATGAATTGTTGGGTCGTCCGCTCGCCAGCTTCCTGTCGGCGGCCAGCGTCGAACAATTGCAGGAGATGCTCGCGCGGGCGCGGAATGGCGCCGTACCCGAGACCTGCGAGTTGCAGTTGTTGCCACAAGCCGGCGTCATTCGCCAGCTGCATGGCACTGCCGGCAGGGAAGACTCGTCAGCAAACTTCCTCCTGGTGCTGCTGGCGCTGCTGGCGCTGCCGTCGCAAGGATAGGGACCACTCGTCACCCCCCTGCCAAGGGTATCGCCGGTGGCCCCGCCGTTTCAGACTTTCCCAACAACACTGAAAACGGGAAAAAGTCATTTTAAATCAATAACTTATAAATCACTCACAAAAGCAGGTGGCAGATGTTCGAGTTGCCTTCAGCGTCCGAGTGGTTCTTTGCATCAGGGTCATGGAACTATTCAATTAGCACTCCCTCTTAGTGAGTGCTAGTATTTATAAAAGACCAACCTTAGGAGGGTTCTTCTACATGACCACTGCACTACTTGCACCCGCTGCCTTGCCGTCCAGCACACTGGCTGTGTCCAGCCCATGGGCGAGCCGTTCGCTGACGCTGCCTGCGCTGGGCAACCTGGATGCCTACATTTCGGCCGTCAACCGCATGCCACTGCTGACGCTGGACGAGGAACAGGGCGCCGCGCGCCGCCTGCGCGACCACAACGATATCGACGCTGCCGGACAACTGGTGATGTCGCACCTGCGGCTGGTGGTGTCGATCGCCCGCCAGTACCTGGGCTACGGCCTGCCACATGGTGACCTGATCCAGGAAGGCAACGTCGGCCTGATGAAGGCGGTCAAGCGCTTCGACCCCGAACAGGGCGTGCGCCTGGTGAGCTACGCCATGCACTGGATCAAGGCCGAGATCCACGAATACATCCTGAAGAACTGGCGCATGGTCAAGGTGGCCACGACCAAGGCCCAGCGCAAGCTGTTTTTCAACCTGCGCTCGATGAAACAGGGCTTCCGCGCCGAGGCGCTGGACGGCGACACGCACCGCGAGGCGTTTTCGGATGGCGAGGTGGACGTGGTCGCTCGCGACCTGAAGGTCAAGCCCGCCGAAGTGCGTGAAATGGAAACACGGCTTTCGGGTGGTGACGTGGTGCTGGACCCGAGCCCGGGCGACGATGGCGAAGACGGCTTCGGTCCCATTGCCTATCTGGCCGACGCCACCCACGAACCCACGGCGATGATCGAGTCGGCGCAGCGCGACGTGCTGGCCACCGAAGGCATCGCCACCGCCATGAGCGAGCTCGACGACCGTTCGCGCCGCATCGTGACCGAGCGCTGGCTCAAGGTGAACGACGACGGCTCGGGCGGCATGACGCTGCACGAGCTGGCGGCCGAATACGGTGTGAGCGCCGAGCGCGTGCGCCAGATCGAGGTCGCGGCCATGAAGAAGATGCGCAAGGCGCTGGCCGCCTTCGCCTGAACCGGTCCAGTGCTGCGCCCAGGCCCCAGACGGCACCACGCCGGCTGGGGCTTTTTCACGTCTGCGGGTGGCGCAAACAGGTCACAACCCGCAGGCAATGGCCCCCGGTGCCAACTATGACCGCTCGTCCCGCAACCCGTGGCGACAGAATCGGGGGATGCTTGACACGAATCCGGTGGCCCGGGCACCCGCCCCGCACACCCGCACCCCTTTGCAAACACCCGCCCGCCATTTCATGGCGTGGCTGCTCTGGCTGACGCTGTCGCTGTGCGGCAGCGCATTCGCCGTGCCCGCCACCACCCCCTCCGGCCTGCCCCCGGTGGTCCTCGACGGCTCCATGAAAAGCGTGTCCCTGGCCCAGCGCAGTGCCTGGTGGGTGGACCCTGGAGGCCAGCTCACGGTGCAGGACGTGGAGCAGCGCCAGGCCGATCTGCCTTTCGGCTTGCGTGCGTGGCAACACCGCCTGCGGCTGGAAGGCAAGGCCGCGCTCTGGATCGGCTTCACCGCCTGGAGCCAGGACAACCGCTCGCACTGGGAGCTGGAGCTGGCGCGCTCGGGCACCGACCGCGTCAGCCTGTTCCACCGCAACGCCGACGGCAGCTGGCTTGAGCAGCACGCAGGCGACCGTTTGCCAGTCAGCGCCTGGGCGTCTCCCGACCGCTATCCCGTGTTCAAGCTGGCCCCGCGCAGCGATGCGCCGGTGGCCTACTGGGTGCGCATCGAACACGCGCGCGTGCCGTTCTCGGGCGAGCTGTTCATCCACAGCCACGACCAGTTGCGCGAGCAGCGCATCCTGCAGCAGTTCATGCTGGGCGCCTATTTCGGCATGACCTTGCTGCTCGTCGTCGTGGCGGTGGCCAACGCGCTGGTGTTCCGCGACAGCAGCTTCGCCGCCTACGCGATCTACATCACGCTGCTGGGGCTCTCGCTGGCCGCCTCGCTGGGGGTGGGGGGGCAGTTCCTGTGGCCCGATTTCGCGCGCTGGAACGGCGCGGCCGAGTTTGTGCTGATGCCGCTGGCGGCGGTGGCCGGGCTGCTGTTCGTGCGCCACCTGGTGCAACCGCGGCGCATCGGGCGCTGGCTGAACCGCCTATCGCTCACCCTGGCCGCGGCGATGCTGGGCCTGGTGGCCTGGGACCAGGCGGCCCCGTCCCAGTGGAGTCTCGAGGCCATCACCACCACCGGCGCGCTGACCATGCTGCTGGTTTTCGTCATGCTCTGGACCGCCTGGCGCAGCCGGGAGGGCTGGGCGCGCTGGATCGCGCTGGGCATCCTGCCGGTGCTGCTGGCCGGCGCGCTGCCGGTGATGCGCAACTTCGGGCTCATCTCCTCGGGCTTTCTCCCGCAGTACGGCCTGGTGATCGCCGCAGCCTTTGAAGCGCCCTTGCTGATCTATGGCCTGCTGCAGCGCTCGTCCATGCAACACGAGTCACAGGCCCGTGCCAAGGCGCTGGCGCTGACCGAGCCGCTCACCGGCCTGACCAACCGCCACAACTTCATGCTGCGCCTGCACGAGAGCCTGATCCGCGCCCAGCGCTACCGCCACCGCAGTGCGCTGTTGCTGATCGATCTGGACAACCACACCTGGTTCGATCAGGAACACGGCAGGGAGGTCGCCGACAGTGCCCTGGTGCTCACAGGCTCGCTGCTGCGCTCGGTCGCGCGGGATGTGGACACCGCCGCCCGGGTTGATGACCACAGCTTTGCCTTGTTGATGGAAGGGCCGGTCCGCTCGGCGCAGGCGGTGGCCGCGGCCACGAGCATCGTTGCGGGTGGCCTGCGCCCGTCTTCGCAACTGCCCGTGGGGACCACGCTGCGCTGCAAGGTGGTGGTGGCCCTGCTGCCCGAGGAGACGCTGGGTCTTCAGGAGAATGCCCAGGCGCACCTGGACTGGCTGCGCATCGCGCTGGACGAGTTGAAGAAAACCCCGCACAAGAGCATCCAGACGCTCAACTGCTGAAGCCTCTCAGGGAGTGAGTTCGACCAGTTCGATGGTCGGCATCACCGCCAGACGCGCCGGTAAACCGATGGTCCCGATCCCGGGCGTGACCAGAAGTGTCCCCGCCGCCGTGTCGTAGAGGCCGTTCCACCAGGGCTGCCGCGTGTTCGTGTTGCGCAGCACCCAGGGGGTGAGACCGGGAATCCAGATCTGTCCGCCGTGCGTGTGTCCGGCCACCGAAAGGTGGGCGGCACCCGGCGGCAGCAGCGCCACCGTGTCGGGCTGGTGGGTCACCACCAGGCGGTTGCCCGGACCCGTGGCGGGTCCGGAGGCCTCGGGCCAGAGCGCGCGAATCTGCGCCTCGGGCCGGCCACCCCAGCCATCGTCCAGCCCAACCAGCTCCCAGCCTTTCCAGGCAAGGCGCCTTCCTTCCAGCAATTGCACGCCATGGGTTTGCAGCGCCTCGCGCAGCGGCTGGGTCAGGTCCGGCCCGGGCGCTTCGACATCGTGGTTGCCGAGCACGCCAAACACCGGATGCCGGATGGCCGCCAGCGGGGCCAGACCGGTCTTCAGGTCCCGCCGGGGTTCATGGGTCCAGTCGCCGGCGACCAGCACCGCATCCACCTCCAGCGCGTTGAGCTGGCGCACCAGGCGTTCGAGCTGGTGATCGCGGAAGAACAGGCCCCAGTGAATGTCGGCGATGACGGCCAGGCGCACCGGCTCGGCGCCTGGGGGCAAGCCGGTGATCGTCGTCTGTCGCACCCGAGAAAGACCGGGCTCCACCAGCGAGGACCACAGACCCACCACAACCAGCAAGGCCGCCACCCCGGCCTTCCAGCGCAGGAACCCGCGCCCGGTCACCGCGACCCCCACCAGACCGATCAGCAGGAAAGGCCCGGCCAGCCGGGGCGCCCAGTAGAGCCAGAGCATCACCAGGTTGCGCAACCAGTAACCGGGCGTGTGCCAGCGGTCCTGGTAGTCCCAGAGGCTGACGGCCAGGGCCAGCGCCAGGCCCAGGGCGAACAGCCGCCAGACCCAGCGCAGCGCCCGGCTCATGGGCGGCATGTGGGCGTTCGCGTCATGCCTCTCGGCGCAGCGCGGGAAAGAGGATCACGTCGCGGATGCTGGGGCTGTCGGTCAGCAGCATCATCAGGCGGTCGATGCCGATGCCGCAGCCGCCGGCCGGCGGCATGCCGTACTCCAGTGCGCGGATGAAGTCGGCGTCGTAGTACATCGCCTCTTCGTCGCCACCGTCCTTGGCCGACACCTGCGCGTGGAAACGTGCGGCCTGGTCTTCGGCGTCGTTCAACTCCGAGAAGGCGTTGCCGAATTCGCGGCCGGTGATGTAGAGCTCGAAGCGTTCGGTCACCTCGGGGCGGTCGTCGTTGGCGCGCGCCAGCGGTGAAATTTCCGTCGGGTGCTCCATGATGAAGGTCGGGTTCCAGAGCTGCTCTTCCACCGTCTCTTCGAAATACAGCACCTGCAGGCTGGCCAGGCTGCGCGTGCTGAGCTGGTGTTTGGCTTCGGTCATGCCCAGCTGCTTCAGCGCGGGAATCAGCCACCCGGGGTTGTCCACGCCCTCGCCCGCCTCGGTGTATTTCAGGATCGCTTCGCGGATGGTCAGGCGCTCGAACGGTGAATAAACGTCCACCGGTTTGCCGTTGTAGCTCAACGGCGTGTCGCCGTGCACCTGGCGCACCACGTGGCGGATCAGCTGCTCGTTGAAGTCCATCAGGTCGTGGTAGTTCCAGTACGCCGCGTAGAACTCCATCATGGTGAACTCGGGGTTGTGGCGGACGCTGATGCCTTCGTTGCGGAAGTTGCGGTTGATCTCGAACACACGGTCAAACCCCCCCACCAGCAGGCGCTTGAGGAACAGCTCGGGCGCGATGCGCAGGAACATCTCCTGGTCGAGCGCGTTGTGGTGCGTCTTGAAGGGCTTGGCATTGGCGCCACCGGGAATGGGGTGCAACATCGGCGTTTCCACTTCGAGGAAGCCGTGGCTGACCATGAAGTCGCGGATGCTGGACAGCGCCTGGCTGCGGGTGACGAAGCGCTTGCGGGCGCTCTCGTCGGTCATCAGGTCCACATAGCGTTGGCGGTACTTGATTTCCTGGTCGTGGATGCCGTGGAACTTGTCGGGCAGCGGGCGCAGGCTCTTGGTGAGCAGGCGGATCTGGTCAGCGTGGATGGTCAGCTCGCCGGTGCGCGTGCGCATGAGCACGCCTTCGGCGGCGATGATGTCGCCCAGGTCCCAATGCTTGAAGGTCTCCAGCATCGGTGCGCCCACGCTGTCGGTGTTCAGGTAGATCTGGATGCGGCCGCCGCTCGGACCAAACGACGCATCCTGCAAGGTGGCGAAGCTGGCCTTGCCCATCACGCGCTTGAGCATCATGCGGCCCGACACGCAGGCGCGCACCGGCGTGGCCTCCAGCGATTCCTTGGTGGCTTCAGCGTGTGTGGCAAACAGCGCCTCGGCCTTGTCCACCGGCTTGAAGTCGTTCGGGAACGCCACACCCTCGCCGCGCTGCTGCGCATCGCGCAAGGCTTTGAGCTTCTCGCGCCGCTCCGCAATCAGCTGGTTGTCGTCGGTAGCGGGGGTGGCGTGGGCGTGTTCGGTGGTCATGGTGTGGGGCAAGAAAAAACGGGCTGCGCCTGAAGAAGCGCAACCCGCTATTGTAAGTTCCGGTGCGAAGGTCCCCAAACCCAGAACGCGGTGGAACCGGCTTTGCCGGGCCGCTCGCGTTGCCCCCTGGGGGGGGTGACGCCGCAGGCGGCGCGGGGGGGTGTCAATGTCCCAGATAGGCTTCGCGGACCTTGGGATCCACCAGCAGGTCCTGGCCGGTGCCGGTCATGGTGATTTCACCGGAATCCATCACGTAGCCCCGATTGGCGATCTGCAGCGCGCGCTGGGCGTTCTGCTCCACCAGCAGGATGGTGACC
>JAHIQV010000374.1 GCA_018903185.1 Gammaproteobacteria bacterium
ACACGTGCACGTGCACATGGGGCACGGTCTGCCAGCCATCGGGTTTGTTGGTTTGCAACAGCGTCATGCCGGTCGGCCGAAACTCGGCCTGAACGGCCTTGGCGATCCGCGTGGCCACCGCAAACAGGTGGGCGGCTTCGATGGTGGAGGGCATGTTGGCGCCTTCGGCGACACAGATCACGCCGTTCCGGATCAGCGTGGCGGCGTCCTGTTCGTTCAGCTCGTTCTGGGTCGCGCACGGCAGGGCCACATCCACCGGCACGTGCCAGGGTGTCTTGCCCGCTTCGAACTGCACACCGGTGCGCTCGGCGTAGTCGCTCACGCGGCCGTAGTGGTGGTTCTTCACGTCCATCAGGATCGCCAGCTTCTCGGGCGTGAAGCCGGATTCGTCCACGATGGTGCCGCTGGAGTCCGACACGGTGATCACCTTGGCGCCGAGTTCCATCGCCTTCTCGACCGCGTACTGGGCCACGTTGCCCGAACCGGACACCGACACGCGCAAGCCTTGGAAGGACTGGCCGCGGGTCTTGAGCATTTCCTGCGCAAAGTAGACCGTGCCGTAGCCGGTGGCTTCGGGGCGGATCAGCGAACCACCGAAACTCAGGCCCTTGCCGGTGAACACGCAGTCGGCGCGGTTGGAGAGCTTCTTGACCATGCCGGCGATGAAGCCCACTTCGCGGCCACCGACGCCGATGTCGCCCGCCGGCACGTCGGTGTCGGCACCCACGTGGCGGAACAGCTCGCTGGCGAACGCCTGGCAGAAGCGCATGACTTCGGCCGGGCTTTTGCCCTTGGGGTCGAAGTCCGAGCCCCCCTTGCCGCCGCCCATGGGCAAGGTGGTCAGCGCGTTCTTGAAGGTCTGCTCGAAGGCCAGGAATTTCAGCACCGACAGGTTCACCGAGGGGTGGAAACGCAGGCCGCCCTTGTAAGGACCAATGGCCATGCTGTGCTGGATGCGGTAGCCCTTGTTGACCTGCACGCTGCCGTGGTCGTCCACCCAGGACACGCGGAAGATCACGATGCGCTCGGGTTCGACCAGCCGGTCCAGCAGGCCTTGTTCGGCGTATTTCGGGTGGGCAGCGATGAAAGGCCAGAGGCTTTCCATCACTTCGGTGACGGCTTGCAGGAACTCGGGCTGGCCCGGGTTGCGCAGGGCGACGTGGGAAAGAAAATCGTGAACCGAGGCGTACTTCATGTGGGTCATGCTCCAAAAATGTGCATGACATTATGCAAAGCCGGCATTTTGTGTAGCGAAAACGCCTTGGTTTGGTGCTTTCTGATTCATGGTGGTGCGTTGGCCGATGGCCGGCACGCAACGTTTCATGGCAAGGAATGGTGCGAACCCCTGCGAAAACTTCAAGGCAGAATGAGCCCGGCCTGCGCAAAACCACCTCGCCAGGCCCCACCGGACGACCCGCCCATGACCGACCGTGTTTTCACCCGCATTCGCTGCCGCGAAGTCCCGGCGTCCGACGTGTTCGCCGACGAACACACCATCGCCTCGAAGAATGCGGGGCAGGCCACAGCGCCCGGCGGACGGCGCGGCCCGGGTCTGATGGCCGTGCTGACCGTGGTCGCTGGACTGGCGGCCTGCGGTGAGGCGCCGCCCGCGGGCTGGTCGGGCTACGTCGAGGGCGACTACGTGCATGTGTCGTCCCCGGTGGGTGGGCGGCTCGACACGCTGGCCGTGCGGGCGGGCGACCGGGTGCGCAAGGGCGATGCGCTGTTCGCGCTCGACGCCCAGGCCGAACAGGCGGCGCAGGCCGAAGCCCAGGCGCGCCTGGCCGGCACCTTGGCCCAGGCCGCCAACACCACCAAAGGCCGGCGCAGTGACGAGGTGGCGGTCACCCGCGCCCAGCTGGCGCAGGCCCGGGCGCAGGCCGTGCTGGCGCAGACCGCCTGGGCGCGCCAGCGGGATCTGGTGGCCCAGGGTTTTGTGTCGCAGGCCAGCCAGGACGCCGCCAAGGCCGCGCTGGACCAGGCGAACGCCCGGGTCACCGAACTGGAGGCTGCCCTGCGCGTGGCGGCCTTGCCGGCGCGCAGCGACGAAACCGACGCCGCCGAGGCCCAGGCCGAAGCCGCGCGCCAGGTGCTTCGCCAGAGCGACTGGCGGCTGGCCCAGAAGCAGCAGACCGCGCCCGCCGATGCCCAGGTGGCCGAGGTGTTTTTCCGCGTCGGCGAAACCGTGGCGCCGGGACAGCCGGTGCTGTCGCTGTTGCCACCGGGGGGCGTGAAGGCCCGGTTCTATGTGCCTGAGACCGAGGTCGGCGCGCTCGCCACCGGGCAATGGGTAGCCCTGGTCTGCGACGGCTGCGGCGAGGCGATTCCGGCGCGCATCATCCGCATCGCCAGTGGTCCGGAATTCACGCCGCCGGTCATCTACTCCAACGCCCAGCGCGCCCGGCTGGTGTTTCTGGTGGAGGCCGCGCCGCGCCCGGCCGACGCCAGCCGCCTGCACCCCGGCCAGCCGCTGGACGTGACCCGTCTGGCGCAGGAGCCGAAGTGAACGCCCTCGCCATCGACGTGCGCGGCCTGACCAAGCGCTACGACGGTCGCGCCGTGGTGGACGACGTGACCCTGCAGGTGGGCCAGGGCCGCATCTGCGGTTTCCTCGGACCCAACGGCAGCGGCAAGACCACGACGATCCGCATGCTCTGCGGCCTGCTGCGCCCCGACGCGGGCGAGGGCCAGTGCCTGGGGCTGGACTTCCGCCGCGAGGCCGCCGCCATCAAGCGCCAGGTGGGCTACATGACGCAGAAATTCGGCCTCTACGACGACCTCTCGATCCGCGAGAACCTGGACTTCGTGGCGCGCCTGTTCGAGCTGCCTGGGCGCCGCGCGGCGGTGGACCAGGCGCTGGAGCAGCTGGGCCTGCAGGCGCGCCAGCGCCAGCTCGCCGGCACGCTCTCGGGCGGCTGGAAACAGCGCCTGGCGCTGGCCGCCTGCCTGATCCACGGGCCGCGCCTGCTGCTGCTCGACGAGCCCACGGCCGGCGTGGACCCCAAGGCGCGGCGCGACTTCTGGGACCAGATCCACCGCCTGGCCGCGCAGGGCATCACGGTGCTGGTGTCCACCCACTACATGGACGAGGCCGCGCGCTGCCACGACCTGGTCTACATCGCCTATGGCAAGGTGCTCGCGCGCGGCAACGAGCGCGAGATCGTGGACGCGGCGGGCCTGAGCGTCTGGGCGCTCGAAGGCGCTGCCGCGCAGGACCTGAGCGAACGCCTGCGCGCGCTGCCCGGGGTGCAGAACGTCGTCGCCTTCGGCAACACGCTGCACGTGGCCGGGCGCGACGCCGCGCTGCTGGCGCAGTCGCTCGGCGCTTTCCAGGGTGAGAGCGGTGTGGTGCTGCGCGAGGCGCGGGCCAACCTGGAGGACGTGTTCATCAGCCTGATCGACCAGGCGCAGGACAACTTCGGCAACGGTCAGGCGGGG
>JAHIQV010000375.1 GCA_018903185.1 Gammaproteobacteria bacterium
CACCCGGCCTTTGAGCACCAGCGGCACGGTGGTGTGGCCTTCGGGTGCGGGCAGGGTCACGGTGTGGCCGGCCTTGATCTGCACATCCCACACCTGCATGGGGGTGAAGGTCCTGGCCGGGCCTTGTGCGCCGAGCAGCGAGCCCGCGATCAGGCGCGCCGTGCCGGCGCCGTCGGCCAGGTCCACCGTGGGCGTCTGCGCCGCGGTGATGCCCTGGTAACCGGGCGGTGCCATCTTGTCGCGCGCCGGCAGGTTCACCCACAGCTGCACCATCTGGAACGGGCCGCCACTGCGGCCGAAGGCCTCGCTGTGGAACTCCTCGTGCACGATGCCGGCGGCAGCCGTCATCCACTGCACGTCGCCGGGGCCGATGGTGCCGCCCGCACCGGTGGAGTCGCGGTGCGAGACCTCGCCGTCGTAGACGATGGTCACGGTCTCGAAACCGCGGTGCGGGTGGGCGCCGACGCCGCGGCGTTTCGTCGTCGGGTCGAAGGTGGTGGGGCCGCCGAAATCGAGCAGCAGGAAGGGTGAGAACGCCGCAGGGTTGTCGTCGTACGAAAAGATGCTGCGCACCGGAAAGCCGTCGCCGACCCAATGGCCGTGCGGGTTGCGCTGGATGTGGGACACGGATTTCATCGTGGGGTCTCCTGAGGAAACGCATTGTCCGCCGCGGCGCCGGATTCTTCCACCGACGTGGGCATGGCGCTTGTGGTACTTGCTGGGACAATCCACCCCATGCGCATCGAACAATTGCGCGAGCGCCTGCGCGCGCTCGGCGCCAACCCCCGCCATCAGCAGCGCGTACTGCGCCTGTGGAGCCTGGCCCTGCCGCAGACCAGCGGCCGGCGCCAGGTGGAGCACTTTCTGCCCTCTGCCCTGGTGGCCGAACTGCCGGCCATCGCCGACGAGCTGGCCGCGCTGGCGCGACTCGCATCACAACACCCGGGCGAAGACGGCGCGGCGCGCCTGCTGGTGAGGCTGGGTGACGGCCAGATGGTCGAGACCGTGCTGCTGCCGCGCGACGGGGTCTGCGTCTCGACCCAGATCGGTTGTGCGGTGGGCTGTGTGTTCTGCATGACCGGCACTACCGGCCTGATCCGCCAGGTGGGCAGCGCCGAGATCGTGGCGCAGGTGGCGCTGGCGCGCTCGATGCGGCCGGTGAAGAAGGTGGTGTTCATGGGCATGGGCGAGCCCGCGCACAACCTCGACAACGTGCTCGAAGCCATCGACCTGTTGGGCACGGTGGGCAACATCGGCCACAAGAACCTGGTGTTTTCCACCGTCGGCGACCCGCGTGTGTTCGAGGCGCTGCCGCGGGGTCGCGTGAAGCCGGCGCTGGCGCTCTCGCTGCACACCACCCGGGCCGACCTGCGCGAGCGGCTGCTGCCGCGCGCGCCGCGTCTGTCACCGGAAGAACTGGTGGAAGCGGGCGAGATCTACGCCCGCGCCACCGACTACCCGATCCAATACCAGTGGACGCTGCTCGACGGCATCAACGATACGGATGAAGAACTCGACGGCATCGTGCGCCTGCTCACGGGCAAGTACGCGATCCTGAACATGATCCCGTTCAACAGCGTCGAAGGTTTGCCCTACCAGCGCCCGAGCTGGGAGAAGGCGGCCGACATCGCACGTCGCCTGCACCGCCGCGGCATCCTGACCAAGCTGCGCCAGTCGGCCGGGCAGGACGTGGACGGTGGCTGCGGCCAATTGCGCGCGCGGGCGGAGAGGCCGGCGCGGCGCGTGATCCCGGTCTTGCAGGTGTAGGCCGCGGGCGGTCCGGTTCAGCCCGGCGGGGGCAGGGGCCGACGCCGCATGTTTGAAAGCTGGCTTTAAAACGCTGGCTTCAAATTAAACATTGCTTTAATATGAAAAGCTTCTTGTCAAGAAGGCTTGCATATGGCGCGCACCACAGGCACCTACGCCACCACAACCACCCTTGGGGAGCCGGTCAAGGCTTTCATTCCTCATCCCTTGCCGCCGTCCGCACCGGGTCTGGCCGAATCTGCCTGGGCTGATCGCAACCGCGCGGCCCAGATGGCGCTGGCGCGGCTGGCTGCCGTGGCGGGGCTTGTGCCCTCGGTGGACTGGCTGCTCTACAGCGCCATCCGCAAGGAGGCCCTGATGACCTCCCAGATCGAGGGCACACAGGCCACGCTGACCGACCTGTTCGACGAAGAAGCCGGTCTGGCCGTGAGCAACACCGACGATGTGGAAGAGGTCACCAACTACCTGCGGGCCTTCCGGCTGGTGCAGGACAACCTGCGCGATGCGGCGGGCCTGCCCATCAGCGTGCGCCTGCTGTGCGACGCGCACCGCTTGCTGCGGAGCGGCGTGCGCGGCACGGGCAAACAACCGGGCGAGCTGCGCCGCTCGCAAAACTGGATCGGCGGCACGCGACCGGGCAACGCGGTGTTCGTGCCGCCGCCGGCCGAGCAGGTGCCACGTCTGCTGGCCGATCTGGAGCGTTTCATCCACGCGCCCGACGGCGATTTGCCGCCCTTGGTCAAGGTGGCCCTGGTGCATGCGCAGTTCGAGACGATCCACCCGTTTCTGGACGGCAACGGGCGCATGGGCCGTCTGCTGATTGCGGCCTTGCTGGAGCATTGGGGCCTGCTGCCCGAGCCCTTGATGTACTTGAGCGGGTACCTCAAACGGCACCAGAGCACCTACTACCGGCACCTGTCGGCTGTGCGCACCGAGGGCGACTGGGAGGGCTGGGTCGGCTTCTTTCTGGAGGGGGTCGAGGTGGCCGCTGCCGAGGCTGAAAAGGACGTGGTGGCGCTGGCCAGCCTGGTGGCCGCCGACCGCCGCCGCCTGCTGCAGCACGCCAAGGCGGGCCCGGCCAGCTACCGCCTGTTCGAACTGCTGCCCACCATGCCGCGCTTCAGCGTGGAAAGGGCTCGGGCAGCTTTGAGCACCACCTTCCCCACCGCCAGCGCGGCCATCAAGCTGCTGCAGGAACTGGGCATCGTGACCGAAATCACCGGGCAGAAGAAGAACCGCAGCTTCAGCTACCAGACGTACATCGACCTGCTCAGCCGCTGAGCGTGCGGTGAGCCCGTTCAGTGCAGCGTCATCGGGTGCGAGGTGGTCTTCACCCGCACCACCGCAGGCTTCGCTTCGTAGGGCACCGGATCACCCCCGCAGATGTGCGCCGCAATCGCCCGCGCCTGCCGCGCAATGGGCTCGATGTATCGGCTGGCCTGGCCGTTGATGGTGATGCAGTCGCCCAGGGCGTGGATGCGTTCGTCGCTGGTGCGCAGCGTGGCCGCGTCCACGGCGATGCCGTTGTTCCAGTCCAGCGCGGCGCTTTGCGCCAGGCGCGGCGGGGTCATCAGGCCGGCGGCGGCGATCACCTGGTTGGCGACGAACTGCTGACCGCAGGCGGTGGTGATGCGGTAGC
>JAHIQV010000376.1 GCA_018903185.1 Gammaproteobacteria bacterium
CAGCCAAGCCACCTTCGGGTGGCTTTCTGCTTTCTGGCCTGCGTCTTTTGGCACGCTGACGCCAGAAACCTCGTGAAGCGGTGCTTTGTTCCGGCTTTTCCTGCATTGAGCTCTGGCATGTCTTGTGCTTGAATGAAAGCGTTGCCGAACCCCACAGGAGAACCGCATGAGCTCACGCAGCCTGGTCGCTTCACCCTCCCTCGGACTGCCCATCGCCCGGATGCGCAGCGTGTTCAGCGCCGACGAAGTCGAACGCAAGCTGGCCCACCTGCAGGCCAGCGGCAACGAACGCGAATACGAGGGCCTGCGCAACACCTGGCAACGCATGCTCGAACGCGGCCCGCAGCGCTTCGCGGTCAAACCCTCGGGCGTGCCCGACATGGCACCGCTTTACGACCTGCTGCCCAATTTTGGTGAGGTGCTCGACGACGTGAAGCGCCACGTGGCCCTCAGCCAGGACAGCCGCGACAGCCTGGAGGTGACCCCGATCCTGCTGCTCGGGCCGCCCGGCGTGGGCAAGACCCATTTCGCCAAACAGATCGCCGACCTGCTGGGCACCAGCATGAGTCTGGTCCCGATGAGCTCGATGACGGCCGGCTGGCTGCTCTCAGGCTCCTCGTCGCAGTGGAAGGGCGCGAAACCCGGCAAGGTGTTTGAGGCCCTTGTCGACGGCCAGTACGCCAACCCGGTGATCGTGGTCGACGAGATCGACAAGGCCAGCGCCGATGCGCAGTACGACCCGCTGGGCGCGCTCTACAGCCTGCTGGAGCACGACACGGCGCAAAACTTCGTGGACGAGTTCGCCGAAGTGCCGATCGACGCCAGCCAGGTGATCTGGATCACCACCGCCAACGACGAGCGCACGATTCCCGAGCCGATCCTCAACCGCATGAACGTGTTCGAAATCGCAGCACCCTCGCCCGAAGCCGCGCGCAAGATCGCCGCCCACCTGTACCGCAGCATCCTGGGCGAACACGACTGGGGACAACGCTTCGCCCCCGAACCGTCAGACGATGTGCTGGACCAGCTGGCCTGCCTGGCGCCTCGCGAAATGCGCCGGGCTCTGGTCACCGCCTTTGGCAATGCCCGGCTCGACAACCGCTACAGCGTGGCGGCGGACGACCTGCCCAAAGCGGGCAGCGGCAAGTCGCGGATCGGGTTCCTGCAGTAGGCGCCACCAGCGAACGCAGACCTGCAGGCGCTGAGGTCCTGGCTCAGGCGTCCGGATGAATCCAGTTGCGCGACGCGGCATACACCGCGTTCGGGTACTCCGATCGGCCACGGCTGCCGTTGTAACGGCCCAGCGCCAGGAAGGTGTCGCCGCGCTCGCGGTCCAGGTAATGGCGCAGGATCACGCAGCCGAAACGCAGATTGGTCTGCATGTTGAACAACCGGGACGGGTCACCGTCGCCGATCAGGCGCGACCAGAACGGCATGATCTGCATGTAGCCCCGCGCGCCCACGCGCGAAATGGCGAATTTTCGGAACGCGCTCTCGACCTGGATCAGCCCCAGCACCATCGTGGTGTCCAGCCCGGCGCGGCGTGTCTCGTACCAGACGGTCTGCAGGAACTCGATGCGCGTCTGGAAATCCGGTTTGCGTTTCTTCAAACGCTCACTCATGACGCCGAGCCAGCGCAGGTGTGACAGCCGCTTTTCGACATCGGTGAACTCCGGCACCGGCGGAGCGCTGTTGGCGATGGCGGCGCTGAGCACCGAACGCACCGAGTCAGCGAGGGGCTCCTCCAGCTGGCGCCCGGCCCAGGCGCTGCCTGGAGCGGCCAGCAGACCGAGGCCGCCCAAGCCCAGTGCCCCGGCGCTGGCCAGCCAGTCGCGACGCCGCAGCGGACAAGCGTCGAACTGCGCCACAGGACCACCCCCAGCCTTCATGCCGCGATCCGCTCCTTCAGAAAGGCCAGCACCTCGGCCGCGGCCACCTTGGTCGCAGCCGCATCACGGCGGTGCTGGTACTCGATCTGGCCCTCCTTGATGCCACGGTCGCCGATCGTCACGCGGTGTGGCACACCAATGAGCTCCCAGTCGGCAAACATGGCGCCAGGGCGTTCGCCGCGATCGTCCAGCAACACGTCCACGCCCGCGGCCACCAGTTGTTCGTGCAACAGCTCGGCAGCAGCTTTCACCTCGGGGCTGCGGTCCATGCCGATGGGACAGATCACCACGGTGAACGGGGCGATCGCATCGGGCCAGATGATGCCGCGCTCGTCGTGGTTCTGCTCGATGGCCGCCGCCGGCAGGCGCGTGATGCCGATGCCGTAACAGCCCATCTCGAAGTGCGCGGGTTTGCCGTCCTCCCCGAGGAAGGTGGCGGCCATTGCCTTGCTGTACTTGGTGCCCAGATAGAACACATGGCCCACCTCGATGCCGCGCTCGATGGCCAGGGCGCCCTGGCCATCCGGCGAAGCATCGCCCTCCACCACATTGCGCAGGTCGGCCACCAGATCGGGTTCGGGCAGGTCGCGCCCCCAGTTCACACCGGTCATGTGGAAGTCGGGTTGATTGGCACCGCAGATCCAGTCGGCCATCACCGCCACCTCGCGGTCCACCACCAGCTTCACGGGCAGCCTCAGGCCAATGGGCCCGAGGTAACCGGGCTTGCAACCAAAATGCGCCTCGATCTCGGGCAAGGTGGCGAAACGGAACCCCACGTCCAGGCC
>JAHIQV010000377.1 GCA_018903185.1 Gammaproteobacteria bacterium
GGGCCCCGTTGCCGGGCGCACCCGTGGCCGCCGCCCACAGGCGCACCTGCGCCGACTGGCCCACGCGCAACTGCGCCAGCCGGTCTTCCGGCACGGCAAACACCACATCGCGGGCGCCATCGCGCGCGATGCGCACCACCGGCGTGCCCGCAGCCACCACCTGACCCACCTCGGCGTCCACCGACAGCACCACACCGGCCGCATCGGCCAGCAAGCGGGTGTAAGCGGCCTGGTTGCCCTGCACCGCGCCCTGCGCCTGGGCCTGGCGCAGGCTGGCCTCGGCGGCCTGCAGCGTGGCCTGGCGGCGCTCGATTTCAGCCCCGCTCACAAAGCCCTGGGCCTTCAGGTCGGTGAAACGCTTCAGGTCGGCCGCGGCCAGATTGCGCTGGGTCTGCGCCGCGCTCACCTGCGCCTGAGCGGCCTGGCTGGCCAGGGCCAGATCGTTCGCATCCAGTTGCGCCAGCAACTGCCCCGCTTTCACCCGCTGACCCACCTCGGCCGGGCGCTGCAGCAGCTTGCCCCCGACCCGGAAGCCCAGCCGCGACTCGACGCGGGCGCGCACGTCGCCGGCGTATTCGTTCTGCGCCCCCACGGCCGAGGCCGACACGGTGATCAGCTTGACCGAACGGATCGGCTCCTGGGGAGCTTCCGGTCGCGAGCAGGCGGCCAGGGCCAGCGCAGCGGTCACGGCAAAGACAAAATGCGGTGTTTTCATGACGTTGCAAAGTTCCGGTGAAATCGGACGTGGAAATGCGCCAAAAATGCGGCATTTCCGTGACCCGTCGGTTGCGTCAAAATTAATGACTGACTGGTTAGTAATCAAAATTGTAGTGCAATCGACGGACGCTGGTGCGCCCGCAGCAGCCAACACTCTGCACAATGCAGCCCTTTGATGTCGTCAGGCACCGGCAAGCCTGACACCCCACCCCGAAACGCCGTCGTCTCCCAGCCCATGACCCGTCCGACACCGACCGCCGAAACCACCGCCACGCCCACCCTGGGCGCTGCGCCGCTGTCTGCCGGCGTCGGTCATTACGAGAACTTCCCGGTCGCCTCGCTGCTGTGCCCACCCGCCCTGCGCCCCGCGGTGATGGCCATCTACCACTTCGCCCGCACGGCCGACGACATCGCCGATGAAGGCGACGCCGATGCAGCGGTGCGCCTGGCCGAGCTCGCCGCCTACCGGCAGGCGCTGCAAGACAGCCTCATGGCCGGGGCGCCCATCAGCAGCCGCTGGAGCGGCATTTTTGCGCCACTGCGCCAGGCCGTGCAACAACACGGCCTGCCCGCCCCGCTGCTGCACGATCTGATCAGCGCGTTCGAACAGGACGTGCGCCACACCGCCGCCGGCCACCACTACGCCGACACCACCGAGCTGCTGGACTACTGCCACCTGTCGGCCAACCCGGTGGGCCGCCTGCTGCTGCACCTGTATGGCGTGCACGATCCTGCCTCGCTGGCGCAGAGCGACCAGATCTGCAGCGCGCTGCAACTCATCAATTTCTGGCAGGACATCAGCGTGGACCTGCCGCGTCAGCGCCACTACCTGCCCACCGAGCTGCTGCGGCGCCACGGCCTGCCGCGCGAAGCCTTCCATGCGGATGCCAACCCCGATGCCGCCACCCAGGTGCGCATGGCCCAGGCGGTGGCCGTGCTGTGCGCCCAGGCGCGCGCCCTCATGCAACAAGGTGCACCACTCGTCCGGCGCATCCCCGGGCGCGCCGGCTGGGAGCTGCGGCTGGTGATTCAGGGTGGCCTGCTCATCCTCGACAAAATCGCTGCGTTGCAGCACCGCAGCTGGCAACAACGCCCCCGGGTGGGCGCCCTGGACATGCCACGGCTGCTCTGGCGCGCCCTGTGCATGCGCTGAACCGACAACCATACGGCCCCGACATGAACCCGAACCCCCGCTCGCCCTATCAGGAATCCGCCATGCGACGCTTTCACCTGCCGACCCTGGGCGCTGCCCTCCTCTGCTGCGGCCTGTCTCTGCCCGGCTGGACGCAGCAGACGCCCGAGGCGGCCGCGCAAGCCGCCGCGGCACCGGCCCGCACCAGCGTGGGCGTGGCCCGGCTGGACACGGTCTGGATCCAGCCCGAGCGCGAAGCACCCGCCAGCGTGATCGCGCGCAACGAGTCAAAACTCTCGGCCGAGGTCTCGGGCACGTTGCTGCGCTGGACCGCCGATGTCGGTGCCCAGGTCGCGCGCGGCCAGGTGCTGGCGCAGATCGACCCACGCGATGCCGAGCTCGCCGTGCAGCGCGCGCAAGCGGCGCTCGACGCCAGCCAGGCGCGCCTGAAGCTCGCCCAGGCGCAGCTGCAGCGCTCGCGCGATCTGGTGGCCCAGGGCTTCTTCTCGCAGGAAGCGCTGGCCCAGCGCGAGACCGAGGTGACGCTGGTCCAGACCGAGCTCAGCACCAGCCGCGCCCAGCTCGCCACCGCCCGGCGCCAGTTGGCCAAGACCACGCTGCGCGCGCCGTTTGCCGGCAGCGTCAAAGAGCGCCTGGCGCAGACCGGTGAATCGGTGGCGCCCGGCAGCGTGCTTTATGTGCTCAGCGAATCGGGTGCCGCCGAGCTCCAGGCCACGCTCAGCCCGGCCGACGTGCCCGGCCTGCGCGCCGGCAGCGAGTTGCGCTTCGACGCCGCCGGGGAGCAACTGCCGGTCAAATTGCTGCGCGTGGGCAGCACGCTCAGCGCCCCGGCCCGCACCCAGACCGCGCGCCTCGCTTTTGCGCCAGCCGCCTCACACTCAACACCGCCCGCGGGCACCAGCGGCACGCTGCGCTGGCGCGAATCGCGGCCCCACCTGCCGCCCGCGCTGATGGTGCGCCGCAACGGCACGCTGGGCGTGTTCGTGCAACAAGGCAGCGGCGCGCAGGCCACGGCCCGCTTCGTCGCCATTCCCGGCGCCCAGGAAGGCCGCTCATCCGCCCTGCCCGCGGCGCTGGGCGCCGAGACGGTGGTGGTGGTGAACGGCCAGGCCGCCCTGCAGCAGGGCGCGGCCATCGATGCCAGGCCGGCCGCCGGCCGAGCGACGAACTGAAGCGGGTCGTCCCATGAAATTCATGCGCGCCCTCCTCACCAACCACCCGCTGGCCAACATCGCCTTCGTGGTGGTGATGCTGCTCGGGCTGGTCAGCTACAACACCATGCCGCGCGAGCAGGACCCCGAGATCAACTTCAACTGGGTCAGCGTCACCGCCGTGCTGCCCGGCGCCAGCGCCGAAGAGGTCGAGCGCCTGGTCACCAACCCGCTGGAAGACGCGATCAAGGGCGTGGCCGACGTGCGTTTCGTCATTTCCAGCTCGCGCGAAAACATCGCCAGCATGCTGGTGCGCTTTCGCGAGATCAACGAGCGCACTTTCGACAAGCGCATGGCCGACCTGCGGCGCGAAATCCAGAACAAGGCATCGAGCGAACTGCCGCTCGAAGCCAAGGACCCGATGATCCTGGAGATCACCACCAGCAACGGCTTTCCCACCGCCGCGCTGATGCTCAAGGGCCAGGCCGACGACGAGGTGCTGCGCCTGAACGCGCGCCGCATCAAGGCCGACCTGGAACGCCAGGCCGGTGTGGACCAGGTCTATGCCTCCGGCCTGCGCGACCCGGAGATCCTCGTCAGCCCGAACGCCCAGGCGCTGGCGGCGCGCGGCCTGCTCGCTTCCGACGTGGCCGACTCGGTGGCCGCCTGGTGGCGCGACACCAGCGGCGGCACGCTCAAGACCCAGGGAGGCGCCTGGTCCATCAGCGTGAAGGGGGTGCTGACCGATCCGCAGTCCCTGGAGAACCTGCCCGTCACCTCGGCCAGCCGACCCGGCGCATCGGCCCGGCTCGGCGATGTGGCCCGCATCGAGCGCGCCCGTGCACCCGCCGCGCAATACGCCGCCACCGAAGGCCAGAGCGCCATCTCGCTGGCCGTGACCAAGAAGTCCGGCACCAACACCCTGGAACTCGTGGACCGGCTCAAGACCTACATCGACAGCCAGAACAGCGTGCTCGGCGCCAGCGGCCTGGAACTGGTACTCACCGACGACCAGACCGTGCCCACGCGCGACGCCATCGGCGTGATGGAAAC
>JAHIQV010000378.1 GCA_018903185.1 Gammaproteobacteria bacterium
CTACCCGGTCGACATTCCGGCGGCTTTTGAAGCGCTGGACCGCTTCGATCTCGCCGACAAACTCTTCGAACGTGTCGACCGCCTCTCGGGGGGTGAACGCCAGCGTGTCGGTCTGGCGCGGGCGCTGCTGGCACCCGCTTCGCTCTGGCTGATCGATGAGCCCTTGTCGGCGCTCGACCCGGCGCGTGCGCGCCAGGCCATGGCCACGCTGCTCAACGGCGCGCGCGAGCACGGCGCCACGCTGGTGACCACGCTGCACCAGGTGGAAGTCGCCCTCGAACATTTCCCCCGCATCGTCGGTCTGCGCGACGGCGCGCTGGCTTTTGATCTGCCGGCGGCACAGGTCACACGCGAGCACCTGGCCCGCCTGTACGAGCAGCACGAAGACGAGCTGCACGGCCCTGCCCCGCTCGATGCGGCCCCGCCAACCACACCGCAACCGGTCGTCATGCACTGCCGGTGAGCGTGTGAGCATGAACACCTCATCTGTGCGCCCGCCCACCCGCGACCCGGCCTGGCTCGGCCGCGTGTTCTGGAGCCTGGCCGCGCTGGTGCTGCTGTGGCCGCTGCTGGTGGCGACCGAGTTCAAACCCTGGGTGCTGCTGGCGCCTGAGAGCCTCCAGGTCAGCGGGCATTTCATCGGCAGCTTCTGGCCGCTGGCCCACGGCGCCGAGTTCCTGGCCATGGTGGCGCGCGAAACCTGGCGCACGGTCGCCATGGCCACCGCCGGCATGACGCTGGCGCTCATCGTGGCGCTGCCGCTGACCCTGATGTCCACGCGCGTGCTGTCGATTTCGGCGCTGGCCGGTCCGATGGCCCGCGGCCCTTTCTGGCTGCGCCAGAGCGTGCGCTGGCTGCTGGTCGTGTTGCGCAGCATCCCCGAGCTGGTGTGGGCGCTGGTCTTTGTGCGCGTGGTCGGCCTCGGCCCCACGGCCGGTGTGCTGGCGATCGCGCTCACCTACGGCGGCATGCTGGGCAAGGTGTACGGCGAGATCCTGGAAAGCGGCGAAACCGATGCCACGCAGAACCTGCTGCGCAACGGCGCCGGGCGCCTGCAGGCCTTTTTCTACGGCCTGCTGCCGGCCAGCGCGGCCGAGCTCACCAGCTACACGGTCTACCGCTGGGAGTGCGCGATCCGCTCGTCGGTGGTGCTGGGTTTCGTGGGGGCGGGTGGCCTGGGCCAGCAGATGGACAACTCGATGAAGATGTTCAACGGCGGCGAGGTCGCCACCATGCTGCTGGTGTTCATGGCGCTGGTCGCGCTCGCCGACCGCGTGAGCGCAGGGCTGCGCAAGGCACTCGGATGAACAAGCCCCAGGCCGCGAATCAGACCTACCGGCTGCCACCGCCGCTGTTCAACGCGCGCTGCAAGGCCTGCTGGTTCAGCGCCGCTCTGGTGCTGCTGGTGGTGGCGAGCTTCTGGTCGCTCGACCTGCAATGGGCGCAGTTCCTGTCGCTCGAAGCGGCGCAGAGCATGGGCCGCTTCCTGGCCGAGTTCGTGCCGCCCGACACATCACCCGAGTTCCTTAAAAGAGTCGCGCTCGGCACCTGGGAAACGCTGGCCATGTCGGCGCTGGGCACGCTGCTGGCGGCGCTGGCCGGGCTGGCGCTGGCGCTGCCCGCCAGCCGACTGCACGAGGGTGATGCCGCGCACGGTCGCGCGCCCACGCGACTGCTGCTCAACGCGCTGCGCAGCATCCCCGAGCTGGTGTGGGCCGCGCTGCTGCTGATCTCCGCCGGGCTGGGCCCCTTTGCCGGCACGCTGGCGCTGGCGCTGCACACCACCGGGGTGCTCGGCCGGCTGTTCGCCGAAGCGATCGAAAACGCGCCGCCCGGCCCCGGCGATGCGCTGCGTGCGCAGGGTGTGGGCAACGGCCGCGTGTTCCTCTACGCCACGCTGCCGCAGGTGCTGCCGCAGCTCATGAGCTACACGCTCTACCGCTGGGAAAACAACATCCGCGCCGCGGCCGTGCTGGGCGTGGTGGGTGCGGGTGGCCTGGGCCAGCTGCTGGCCTTTCACATGGGCCTGTTCCACATGGGCAAGACCGCCACCATCCTGGCCGCGATGCTGCTGCTTGTGGCCTTCGTGGACGCCGCCAGCCACGGCTCGCGGCGCCTGCTCACGCGCTGAAGACAACGAACAAGGTGGACATGACGACCGACAACGACATCTCCATCGCGCTCTACCGCAGCAAAGCCGCGGGCTACGACGCCTCGGCCGAGTTCACCATGCCGCTGCGCCGGCGCACCATCGCCCTGCTGCAGCTGCAGCCCGGCCAGACCGTGCTCGACGTGGGCGCCGGCACCGGCCTGAGTTATGCGCTGCTGCGCGCGGGCGTGGGCGACACCGGCCGCGTGCTGGCCTTCGAGCAGAGCCCCGACATGTTCGCGTTCGCGCAGCAACGCGTGCAGCGCGAAGGCTGGGCCAACGTGTGGCACGTCAACGCAGCGGCCGAAACGGTGCAGCTGCCGGCGCTGGCCGACGCGGTGCTCTTCAACTACACGCACGACATCTGCCGCAGCCCGGCGGCGGTGGCCAACATCCTGCGCCAGGTGAAGCCGGGTGCGCGCGTGGCCATGGCGGGCATCAAGTTTTTCCCCTGGTGGACCGGCCCGCTCAACCTGCTGGCCTGGCTGAAAAACCGGCCCTACAACGCCCGGGCCGCCGACCTGTGGGAACCCTGGAGCCACGTGGCCGCTCGATGCAAGGACTTCCGCTGGAACAGCACGCAGTGGGGCATGGGCTACATCGCCAGCGCCACGCTGAAAGGACCACCCCGATGACCGCGACCCCGGCCCCACAGACCGCACCCACCGACCTGGCCCGGCGCTACGCCAGCGTGCGCGCCCAGACGCTCGCGCTGGCCGAGCCCTTGAGCGAGGCCGACTGCCAGGTGCAGTCCATGCCCGACACCAGCCCGGCCAAATGGCACCTGGCCCACGTGACCTGGTTCTTCGAGACCTTCGTGCTGGAACGTTTTGAGCCCGGCTTCCAGCCTTTCCACCCCGGTTTTCGGGTGCTGTTCAACAGCTACTACCAGGGCGTGGGCGAGCAGCACCCGCGCCCGCAGCGCGGCCTGGTCACGCGGCCCGGCCTGGCCGAGGTCAGGGCCTACCGCGCGCACGTGGACACGCGCATCGCCGCCCTGCTGTCGCGCACGGACCGCCCCGAGCTGCGCGAACTGATGGAGCTGGGCCTGCAGCACGAGCAGCAGCACCAGGAGCTGCTGCTCACTGACATCAAGCACCTGCTGGCGATGAACCCGCTGCACCCGGTCTACCACCCGCAATGGCCGCTGAGCAGCGTGGTCGCCACGCCGGTGGACTGGGTGGAATACGCCGGCGGCATCGCCCAGGTGGGGCACGCGGGCGCCGGTTTTGGATTCGACAACGAAGCCCCGCGCCACGCCGTGCTGCTGCGGCCCTACGCCCTGGCCAACCGGCTGGTGACCCACGGCGACTGGCTGGCCTTCATGGACGGCGGTGGCTACCGCGACCCGCGCTGGTGGATGGCGGCGGGCTGGGACTGGGTGCAGGCACAAGGCGTCGAAGCGCCGCTGTACTGGCAGGCCACCGACAGCGGCTGGACCAACTTCACGCTGCACGGCCGCGTGCCGCTGGACCCGCACACCCCGGTGGTGCACATCAGCTGGTTCGAGGCCGACGCCTACGCGCGCTGGCGCGGCGCGCAGGACGGGCTGGCGCTGCGCCTGCCGACCGAGACCGAGTGGGAGTTTGCCGCGCAGGCTCTGGGCGACACTTGGCAGAAACAGGGCAACTTTCTGGAGAGCGGTGCCCTGCACCCGATGCCGCTGGCGCGCAGGACACCCGGCCCGCGCCAGATGGGCGGCGACGTCTGGGAATGGACCGCCAGCCCCTACACCCCCTACCCCGGCTACCGCCCCTGGACCGGCGCGGTGGGTGAATACAACGGCAAGTTCATGGTCAACCAGATGGTGCTGCGCGGTGGCTCGTGCGCCACGCCGCGCTCGCACATCCGCGCCAGCTACCGCAACTTCTTCCCCACCGACGCGCGCTGGCAATTCAGCGGGGTGCGCCTCGCACAAGACCTTTGAACCCACATTCAACAACCAAGGAACACCCCATGAACCGACGCCAAGCCCTGGGCTTCTTCACCGCCAGCGCAGCCGGGCTGCTGACGGGTTGCGCCAATGGGGCCACCGCCGCAGGACCAGCCGACCAGGGGCCCCCGTTTCGCACCATGAGCGACGCAGCGGCCGACAAGCTCATGCTGCTGGGCCACGACCCGGTGGCCTACTTCACGCAGAACGACGCCGTGGCCGGCAACCCCGCGATCCAGGCACAACACCTGGGCGTGACCTGGCGCTTCGCCAGCGAGGCGAACAAGGCCGCGTTCCTGCGCGAGCCCACCAGATACATGCCGCAGTTCGGCGGCTTCTGCAGCAACGGCATCAACTACGCCGTGCCCTGGGGCGCGGGTGGTGGCCCCAACACCTGGCGCATCTACCGCGGCAAGCTCTACGTGTTTGGTGGCCAGGCTTCGCGCGACCAGTTCGAGATGGAAACCGAGCTCAACCTGCAGCGCGCCCACCAGTACTGGGACAGCGAAATCGCCGGCTCCAACCCACTCTTCGTGCGCTACAAGCGCCTGGTCTTCCGCGTGCCGCACTACAAGAGCGACGCCGCACTGCAGGCCGAATGGGAAGCCAAACGCGCGGCCGGCACGCTGCCGGTGATGCCGGGCGCGCCGCAGGTGGTGCCGGCGGCGCCTTGAACCTGACGGGGGTTCCAGTCAAAGTCAACTGCGAGTGGCGCTTGCCGACCCCTGTGCGGTCCGCAGTTGAGTCGGGTCAAGCAGCAGGTAGCCTGCAAAGCGCCCGGTGTCCCTGTTGCCGTCGTCGCTGACAACGACGATCCGCTCCAGTCCGTCGACGACGGCAGTACTCACGCCCTCGGCCTTCCCGAAGCCGCTCAAGCCGGGCACCGTGACCCGGAGCGCCGGCGCACCGGGCTCGCCGCTCCAGCGCCACAGGTCAAAGCTGGTCCGTTTGCGAGAAACAGGGCCACCAATGACCAGATACGCACCCAGGGCGGGAACGTAAGACAAACCCCGGATGCCCTGGCCGCCAAGATCCAGTTCTTCGAGCACAGGCGCGATACGGGGTGCTTCATCCGATTCAAAGATGGCCGTGGGGTTGACGACACTGGCTATGAGCGCCCGGCCGTCGCGCAACGGGCTGCGGAATCCGATCAGCAGTCGCTTCTGGTCGGGGCTCATTTCAAGGGCTTCGATGTTGAGTCCACCACCGCCTTTGACGTCCCGCACCTCGGCCGCTACCGCGAGCACAGCATGTTGCTTCACAAGGGCCTGTTTCAAGCCGTCGACGACCTTGGCGTCGACCACCCGCGCACCTTCAACCCGGAACCGGACGAGCCTTTCACGGGACTTCTTCTTGCCACCATCGTCATCGCGCGAGTGCGAGGTGATGGCGTAGACAAACCCTGCCCGGTCGATGGCCAGTCCTTCGAGGTCGTCGAGTTTCCAGAATTCGCTGAACATCTGAAACAGCCCGGCTGTGAGCGCCGTGCTGTCGACACCGCCGCCGGCATCCAGGGTGACCAGACTCAAAGGGTGGCTCCTCTCGTCCTCCACCACGAGAAAACGCCCGTCCGGCAGTTGAACGATCGCCGACGGCTCGAAGATGCCGGTCAAGGGCTGGAAGGCTGTCGCCAGTTTGTTGGTCATGTGGGCATTGTGACCTTGTGCCGTTCCGATGCGCATGCCGAACAGGCTCGCGTTCTGCATTCAACGGATCCGTCGGTGCGCTGCTGACCGTCGGGTTTCTGGTCGCTTGTTCGCATGGCCATATGGCGGCGCAGGGTCGGACCGCAACCTGTCGGCGTCATCCGGCCACTGGGCACCAGACCTCCAGCCGTGGTGTTGCCGCGGCTCAGTCCCTCGCCCAGGCATCTCAAACCGCGTGCAGCGCGCGCAAGGCATCGGCCTGCGCCAGCGTCTCGCGGTAACCGGCGTCCATGGCGCGCTCGCGGAACTCGCGCGAGAGGCTGACCCAGTAGCCGAAGTCGGGCTTGAGCACCTGATCGGCCATCCTGGCGTCGGCGTCCACCAGCGCCAGCTTGCGCAGATCACCCTCGCGGTAGCGCTGTGCGCCGGGCGGCGCGCGGTCCAGGTGGGCGGTGGCGTCCACCGCGAGCACCCGTTGCGCGCCCAGCGCGCGCGCCATGCGCACCGGCAGCGGGGTGGACCAGTCGGCATCCACATATTGCTCACCACGGATGCGCACCGGCGCAAAGCGCCCTTCGATGGCGGCCGAGGCCTGCACCGCCAGGCCCACGTCACCCGCGGTGAAGGCCATGGCCACGCCGTCGCGGCGCCGCGCGGCCACACAGGCCATGGCGATGGGCATGTGCTCCAGCAGCGGGACGGGTGAAGCGCTGCGCACGAGTGCGGCGATGGCGGTGCCGCTCAGGCGTTCTTCGGCCCCGAGCGCCAGCCGGGCCAGGCTCCAGGGTTGCATCTCCAGCGCCAGGGTTTCGATGGCGCGGGCACCGAGTCCGGCCGCGCAGAGGCTGCCCACCAGCGCACCGGCCGAGGCACCGACGATCAGGTCGGGCCGCAGGCCGAGCTCTTCCAGCGCCTTGACCACGCCCACGTGCACAAAGCCGCGCGGGCCACCCGAACTCAGCACCCAGGCGGTGTGCACCGGGCGGCGCAGCGGTTCGGCGCGGGGTGCGTCGGGGCCATCGTGGTCGCGGTCGGGCTGGAGGGTGCAGCCGCCCAGCGTGGCCGCGCCGGCAAGCAGCAGGTGGCGACGCGTCAGGCCCGAGGGGATCACGGTGCTGTGCCGCGTCAGGCCCACGCGCCGCCGCCGGGCAGGGTCGCGGCCAGCCCATGACCCGGCGGACGAACGGGAACGGTCATGAGGGCATCTCCAGTGGATGGTTCCGGTCCGATGGTGACGCCGGGGTCGGCGCAGCGGGCAGTGTGGCGCTGTGCCCCGGGGCGCCGGCGCCGTGAGCTGCCGGCGCCGCGGCAAGTTCGGCGTAGGGCGCGGGCCAGCCCAGCAGGGCGCTCGCGGCTTCGCAGCGCTGGCGCAGCTCGTGGGCATCGCGGCCGCCCAGGTGCGTGATGCCGTAGCGGTAGCTGCCCAGCCATTTGAAATCGCGCTCGATGGAGCCCTGCGATTTGGGGTACTGGAACAGCAGGCCGTCGGGGAAGGCGCTGGCGAAAGCCTGGCGCAAGGCGGTGTCGGGCAGCTTGACCCGGTCGGCCGGATCGAAGGCGCGGTAGACGAAGCTGGCCGCGGCGCCGGCGGTGGGTGCGCTGCGCGGCACGGTGTCGGGGTCCAGCCCGTGGGCGATGGCGATCTCGATGGCGTGCAGATCCACACCGAGCACGCGCTGGTAGAGGTCTGAATACTGCGAGGCCATGCGCGGGTTGAACTCGATCACGGTGAGCCGGTCGCTCGCCGCGTCGTAGAAGAACTCCATGTTGAACAGGCCGTGCGTGAAGCCCACTGCGAGCAGGAAGCGCCGCGCCACGTCGAGCGCGCGCGCCTGCACGGC
>JAHIQV010000379.1 GCA_018903185.1 Gammaproteobacteria bacterium
CACGGTGCTCGCGCTCGGCGGCGCCAGCTGGGCGCGGCTGGGCTCCGACGGTGCCTGGTGGCCCGTGCTTCAGACCGCAGGCGTGGACCTGGCCCCCTTGCAGCCCAGCAACTGCGGCTTCGACGTGGCCGGCTCGGCGGTGCACGGCGTGAGCGCTGGCTGGAGCCGCTTCTTCAGCGAACGCTTCGCCGGGCAACCCTTCAAGTCCGTGTCGCTGCATTTCGCCGACAGCCGGGGCCACCGCTTCGATCGCCGGGGCGAATTTGTGGCCACCGCCACCGGCGTCGAAGGCAGCCTGATCTACGCCGTGTCCAGCCTGTTGCGCGATCAGATCGCTGCCCAGGGATCGGCCACCTTCACGTTGAACCTGCTGCCCGACCACAGCGCGGCGCAGGTGCTGGCCCACGTGAGCCACCCGCGGGGTTCGCGCAGCCTCTCCAGCCACCTGAAAAGCCGGCTGGGTCTGGACGGCATCAAGCTCGCCCTGCTCAACGAGCTGCTGCCCCGGGACACCCTCAACCAGCCCGCGCTGCTGGCCGCCGCCATCCAGGCCTTGCCGGTCACAGTCGTGGCGCCGCGGCCGCTGGACGAAGCCATCAGCACGGCGGGCGGTGTGCGCTTCGAGGCGATGGATGCCACCCTCATGCTGCGCGAGAAGCCCGGTGTGTTCTGTGCCGGCGAGATGATCGACTGGGAAGCGCCCACCGGGGGCTATTTGCTCACGGCCTGTCTGTCCAGCGGACGGCTGGCGGGGCAGGGCGCGTTGGCTTGGCTCCAGACGCGGTTGCCCGACACGGGGAGCAGCGACGACGCTCTTGGATGAGTGGCCTCCCGTCAGGTGAACCCCGCCCATGCCAGCGCAGCACATTCATGGGTTCAACGCGGGAATGGGCAGCCAGGGCAAGAAAACCCAGAGGGCCAGGGCGATGACATGGATCGATGCCGTTCCCCAGTAAACCGATCGGAAGGCCTGTTTGACCGACTTGTGGCGAAGGATCTGGTGGGCGAACCAGGCGCCCGGCCAACCGCCCAGCAGGCCGAGCCCATGCAGCATGTCCTCTGCGGTTCGCCATTGGCCTTTGGCCGCAGCGTATTTGTCCTTCCAGTAGGCGTAGAACGTACCCAGATTGAGAATGAACGCCGCGGGCAAAAACAGCCAGCTCAGGCGGTCCAGCACAATGCCCCCGATCAAAAGACCCGCCCAGATCAGCATCAGCAACAAGGCTGGCCACGCGGGAGACGCCTGGCGCGACGGTGCAACGCGGCGCAATGGCGCCATCCGCGGTTGCCGGTGCGGGTTCTGCGGTGGTGGGCGAGCAGTGGTTTGGTGCGCTCGAGCCGGAGAGGTAGCGCGATCACTTTCGGGTCGCACATCCATGGCACGAGGACCCTTGCTGCCCACATGGATTTCTTCAAAGCTGACCCGCTGGTTGACAGCGGGGGTGGCGGTCCCGCGCCAGTCTCGAATGTGGAAGAACAACTGGGCGTTGGATTGCGGGCCGTGGATGAAGCCGAATCCTTTGGCTTCGTTCCATCGCACCACGGTGCCTTGCTTTTTCATGACGGGGTGCTCCTCCTGATTTGCCGAGGATTATCTGGGTTGTCTCGAAGCCCAAAATGGCGCAAAATGCGCCAAACAGGAGTTTTTCCATGCCCCACGTTGCCAGCCCGTTTTCTTCCGTGAAACTGCCCACCGCTCTGGTGAAGCAGGCCAGGGAAGCGGCCCAACCGCAGCGCCGTTCGGTCGCTGGCCAGATCGAATACTGGGCCACCCTGGGTCGCATTGCCGATGAAACCGGCCTCACGGTGCAAGAAGCCCGCGAGGCCATCGCCCGCTACGACGCGCGCCAGCGTGGCGGGGCTCTGGACGAATCGCTGGACGCCATCGAGGCGCGGTTTGTGGACGCCGAAGCCAGCGGTCGGCTGGTGCAGGCGGTGAGAAGCACCGTGAGCACCAACCGCAAGATGGCCGACGCCGCACTGCCGCGCGCCGCCTGACACGGCAGAAACCATCCGCGGTTTGGCTGCCCCGGTTTTTTATCTGCTGGCTGGCCCCAACGGGGCGGGCAAGTCCACGTTGTACCGGGGCGCGGTGGCGCAGGGCCTGATTCCCGCGGAGGCCGACTTCGTCAACGCCGACCTGTACGAAGCGGGTCATCTGCACCATGTGAGCGATCTGGCCGAACGCTCGCGCCAGGCACGCCAGTGGGCCGATGCCCGGCGGGCACAGTGTCTGGCCGAAGGGCGCTCATTCGCCAGCGAAACGGTGTTCTCACACACCTCCAAGCTCGACCTGATGTCCGCCGCCCAGCGCACCGGTTTTGCGGTGGTGCTGATGGTGGTTTGCGTGGACGACCCGCAGCAGTTGCTGGGTCGCGTGAGCCAGCGCGTGGAGGAGGGCGGCCATCCGGTGCCACCCGAACGCATCCTTGCGCGCTATCCGCGCACCGTGCACCATCTGGGCGTGGCCGTGCGGCGTGCCGATCTGGCGCTGCTCTACGACACCTCGCTGCCGCCGGAGCAGGTGTTCCAGCCGCCACGGCTGGTGGCGCGCTTGCGCAGTGGTGAGTTGGGCTGGCAGGCCGATCCGCTGCCCGGCTGGGCGCGGCAGGTGATCAACCCCGAGCCCGGGCGCTGAGCGGTCAATCCGCGTAGTCCAGCGGCAAGGCGGTGGTGAATTTCAGCTCTTCCATCGCGAAACTGCTGCTCACGTCCGAGAGATCGACCGAGCGGATCAGCCGCTTGTAGACCAGGTCGTAGGCAGCGATGTCGGGCACCACCACGCGCAACAGGTAGTCCACGTCGCCGCTCATCCGGTAGAACTCGACGATTTCGGGAATGTCACGCACAGCGTCGCGAAAGCTCTCAAACCAGGTCTGGCTGTGTTGGTTGGTGCGCACCGCCACAAACACCGTGACGCCAAGGTTGATCTTCAGTGGATCGACCAGGGCCACGTGGCGGGTGATGAAGCCGTTCTCGCGCAGCCGCTGGATGCGCCGCCAGCAGGGCGTGGTGGACAGGTTCACCGCCTGTGCCATGTCGGCCAGCGGTGTTTCCGCGTCGCGCTGCAGGATCGCAAGAATTTGCCGATCAATCGAATCCAGTTTCTTTTTCATATGAATTCATAGAATTTTCTTCTCCATTAAGCCATTTACAAAGCCAAAAACGCAAGCCTGTTCTGCGGCCGTCCCCGCACACTCCTTGCATTCACCACGAAGCTTTGGAGCACACATGAAAACCATTGGCCTGATCGGCGGCATGAGCTGGGAGTCGACCACCCTCTATTACCAGTTGATCAACCGCGAGGTTGCCCTGCGACTGGGTGGACTGAGCAGCGCTCGCCTGAACCTGGTGAGCCTGGACTTTCAGGACATTGCCCAGCGCCAGCGCGCGGGCGACTGGGCGGGCATGTCCGCCATCCTGCGCCAGGCCGCGCGCCGCCTGCAGGACACGGGTGCGCAGTGCCTGCTGATCGGCACCAACACCATGCACAAGCTCGCGCCCGAGGTGCAGGCCGATGTGAACGTGCCGCTGATCCACATCGCCGACGTGACGGCAGATGCGATCCTTGCGCAGGGGCTGGATACCGTGGGCCTGATGGGCACGCGCTTCACCATGGAAGAGGCGTTCTATGTGGATCGGCTGCGGGAGCGCGGCCTCCGCTGCGTGCTGCCCGACGAAGCCCAACGCACCGAGATCCACCGCATCATCTTTGAGGAGCTGTGCCAGGGCGAAGTCAGCGAGAGCTCGCGCGCCTGGCTGAGCGGCTGCATCACCGACCTGAAGTCGCGCGGCGCGCAGGGCGTGGTGCTGGGTTGCACCGAGCTGCCGCTGATCGTGGGCCCGCAGGACAGTTGCCTGCCCACTTTCGACACCACCGCACTGCACGCCATGGCGGCGGTGGATTTCGCGCTGGCGGTGTGAAAGCGTTCAGGCCGCCAGCGTGTGCAGCGGGATGTCTTTCTCGATGGCCAGCTTGTCGAGCTGCGGGCGCGTCTTGCCCGCGAGGAAGCGGGCCATGGCGGCGTGGGTGTCCGGCTTGAACATCGTGCCCATGCCCTCGAACACCACGTCACCGGCGGCGCAGAGCGAGGCCGCAAAGTGCGGCTCCAGCGCCGCCACGGCCACGCGACCGCCCTTGCAGGGGTAGACGCGGTAGCCCGCGTGCGCGCCACCGACGGCGCCCTGAGGTTGCGTCAGGCCCCAGGTGCGGGGGAGCGCGAGCCAGGCCGCGGCATCGCTCAGCGCCACTTCCTGGAA
>JAHIQV010000380.1 GCA_018903185.1 Gammaproteobacteria bacterium
GCACGCGGATGACCCCCAGTTGGGGCAACAGGGTCGCGCCTTGGAGCGCGGGCGGGGAAACGCTGGGCGGGGAGGGCGGGTTCATGGAGCTTCGGGTTGGTGGCGTGGCGGGTGGGGGTGACAGCGGTCGATTATCATCTTTGGCCCGGTTCCCTGCCGGCGACGCCACCCATCTCCTCGCACCATTCCGATTCGTGAAACGCCTCCTGTTCCTGCTGTTCTGGCTGCCGCTGCTCGCGCTGGGACTGGTTGTGGGCGCTGGCTGGTGGTGGCTGCACCAGCCGCTGGTCTTGCCGGCCGATGCCAGCGCACAGGCGCCGGTGGAGTTGAACATCCCGCCAGGCAGCACCGCGCGGGACGTGGCGCAGGCCGTCAGCAATGCCGGGGTCGCCGTGCCGCCGAGCCTGCTCTACGCCTGGTTTCGTGCCTCCGGACAGGGCCGGTCGATCAAGGCGGGGGTCTACGAAATCAAACCCGGCGCCACGCCGAGCAGTCTGCTGAGCCAACTGGTGCGCGGGGAGCAGGCGCTGCGCAGCCTCACCTTGCTGGAGGGCTGGAACGTGCGCGAAGTGCTGGCGACGGTGCGCGCTTCTCCAGATTTGAACCAGGATCTCGAGGGCCTGGACCCGGCCGAGATCATGGCCCGCATCGGCTACGCCGGGCGGCACCCCGAAGGCCGCTTTTTCCCAGACACCTACCGCATGGTCAAACACGCCACCGCGTCCAGCGTGTTGCGCCAGGCGGCCCAGGCCATGGACCAGCGCCTGGCCCAGGCCTGGGCCCAGCGCGCGCCCAGCTCGCCGCTGCGCACACCCGAAGAAGCGCTGATCCTCGCCAGCATTGTCGAAAAGGAAACCGGCACTGAAAGCGACAGGGGCTTGGTCGCCGGCGTGTTCAGCAACCGGCTGCGCATCGGCATGCGCCTGCAGACCGATCCCACCGTGATCTACGGACTGGGTGAACGGTTCGACGGCAATCTGCGCCGGGTGCACCTTGAGACAGACAATCCCTACAACACCTACACCCGCGCCGGGCTGCCGCCCACACCGATTGCCATGCCCGGCTGGAACTCGTTGCTCGCGGCGGTACAACCGGCGGCCACGCCCGCGATGTATTTCGTGGCGCGCGGCGACGGCAGCAGCCAGTTCAGCAGCACGCTGGACGAACACAATGCCGCGGTGCGCCGTTACCAGATCAAATGACCCCTATGACCGCTCGTTCGTCTGGCCTGTTCATCTCCTTTGAAGGCATCGACGGTGCGGGCAAGTCCACCCATATCGCGGGTCTGGCCGACGCCTTCAGGGGCCAGGGCCTCACCGTGACCCTGACGCGCGAACCCGGCGGCACACCGCTGGCCGAGAAGCTGCGTGCCATGGTGCTCGGCGACGCCATGGACCCGCTCACCGAATCGCTGCTGGTGTTCGCGGCACGGCGCGACCACCTGCTCACCGTGATCGAACCGGCACTGGCGCGCGGTGAAGTGGTGCTGTGCGACCGCTTCACCGACGCCACCTTTGCCTACCAGGGCGGTGGGCGCGGTTTTGACCCGCAGATCCTGGGCACTCTGGAGCGCTGGGTGCAGGCCACGCCCGCCATGCGGGGCAAAAGCATCCGCCAGCCCGATCTGACCGTCTGGTTCGATCTGCCAGCCGAAACCGCCGCCGCCCGTCTGGCCGACGCCCGCACGCCCGACCGTTTTGAAGCCCAGCCGGTGGCGTTTTTTCGCGCAGTGGCCGCTGGCTATGCGGCGCGTGCAGAAGCCGAGCCGCGGCGCTTTGTGCGCATCAACGCCGACCAGGCGCGCGAGCAGGTCTGGGCGGCGATCGCGGCGGTGTTTGTCCAGCGGGGCTGGTTGCCCGCACCGGCAGCGTCCAGCCCTTCCGCCTCCTGACAAAGCGCCCATGGCCACCCGCTCAACACCTCCTGACGCCGTCACACAACCCACAGTCACCCGCCCCCTCTGGGTTCAGCGCCAGTTGCAGGCGCTGCTCGCGCAACGGGGTCATGCCTGGCTGCTGCAGGGACCGTCGGGTCTGGGGCAGTACGAGCTCGGTCTGGCGCTGGCGCAGACCTGGCTGTGCGAACAACCCACGGCGTCCGGGCCTTGCGGGGTCTGCGGCAGTTGCCACCTGGTGAATACCCACGCCCACCCCGATTTTGTGGTGCTCATGCCCGAGACGGTCATGGTCGAACTCGGCTGGCCCCTGTCCGAGACCGCGCAGAAAGAGATCGACGACAAGAAGCGCAAGCCCAGCAAGGAAATCCGCGTCGAGGCCATGCGCGACACCGTGGCCTTTGCCCAGCGCACCAGTGCACGCGGGCGGGGCCTGGCGGTGCTGGTTTATCCGGCCGAGCGCATGAACCACGTGGCGGCCAACGCCTTGCTCAAGACCCTGGAAGAACCGCCCGGGGACGCCCGCTTCGTGCTCGCCAGCGAGGCCACCCACCAGTTGCTGCCCACCATCCGCAGCCGCTGCCAGACCCACGCCATGGAGTGGCCCCCGGAGCCGGAAGCCTTGCAGTGGCTCCAGGACAACGCGGTTGCCCAGAGCCGTCCCACGCCAGAGCAGGCCCAGGTCTGGCTGCGCGCGGCCGGTGGGCGCCCGGCGGATGCCCTGGCCTGGGCCGGCACCGGCCTGAACGCCAAGGCCTGGGCCGAGTTGCCTGCCGCGCTGGCCCGAGGCGACTGGAGCACGCTGGCCGGCTGGCCCGCCGCGCAGCAGCTCGAGCTGCTGCAGAAGCTCTGCCACGACCTGATGGCGCAGGCGGCCGGCGGCACGCCACGCTTCTTCAGCGCTGCGAACCTGCCGGTGGCGCCGCGCTGGGGCGTGCTGGCCAAGTGGTCGCGCGAACTGCTGGACGCGGCGCGCTCGGTGGAACATCCGTACAACCCCGGCTTGATGCAGGAAGCCTGGGCCGCGCGCACGCGGCAGGCGCTGGTTTCCCGCTAAACTTGTTGCTCATGAGTACCAGCCCCTCCGCATCCAACGCCTCTGCACGTCCGAGCGTGATCCAGCTCTCCATCAAGGAGAAAGCGGCGCTGTACGCAGCCTACATTCCGCTGTTTGCCGACGGGGGCATCTTCATTCCGTCTTCGCGCGAGTACCGCATCGGCGACGACGTCTATGTGCTGCTCAGCCTGCCCGACGACCCCCAGCGCTACCCCGTGGCCGGCAAGGTCGCCTGGGTCACACCCGCCAAGGCGCAGGGTGGGCGCACGCAAGGCGTGGGCATCCGCTTCCCGGCTGACGAAAAATCGCGCCTGCTCAAGCTCAAGATTGAAGAAATCCTGGGCACCAGCCTCGGCTCGGACCGCCCCACCCAGACCCTCTGAAACGAGGCGGTTCAAACCGCTTCCGGCGGGGCGCCCGTCTTCTCGCCGCAACCAGCCCCGTATGTTCACCGACTCCCATTGCCACCTGAATTTTCCGGAACTGCGCGGGAACCTGCCTGCGATCCTGGCCGCCATGAGCCAGGCTCAGGTGGATCGCGCCCTCTGCATCTGCACGACGCTCGAAGAGTTTGACGACGTGCACGGGCTGGCGCGTGACCACGCCAACCTCTGGGCCACGGTGGGCGTGCACCCCGACAACGAGGGCGTGCAGGAGCCCTCGCTGGACGATCTGCTGCGGCGCGCCGATCTGCCACGCGTCGTGGGCATCGGCGAGACCGGCCTGGACTATTACCGCCTGAATGGGCGCAGCGTGGCCGACATGGCCTGGCAGCGCGATCGCTACCGCACCCACATCCGTGCCGGCCGCCAGACCGACCTGCCTCTGGTGATCCACACGCGGAGCGCTTCAGAAGACACGCTGGCGATCCTGCGCGAGGAGGGCGGTTTTGCCAGCACGGCCCCTTCGGATCTGCCGCGCTCGCGGGGGGTGTTTCACTGTTTCACCGAAACCGAGGTGGTGGCCCGCGCCGCGCTGGAGCTGGATTTCTATATCTCGTTCTCCGGCATCCTGACCTTTCGCAACGCCAGCGATCTGCGCGAGATCGCTCGGTTCGTGCCGCTTGACCGCATGCTGATCGAAACCGACAGCCCGTATCTGGCACCGGTACCCCACCGCGGCAAAACCAACAACCCGGCCTTCGTGCCCTTTGTTGCTCAGCAGATTGCAGAGGTCAGGGGCATGGCTGTGGAAGCCGTGGCCGACGCCACCAGCCGCAATTTTGAGCAGCTTTTCAATCGCGTTGTGGTCTGAAAATATTCATGAAACACTTTAAGTTCATTGAAAAGTTTATTGTTTTTGCATATTTTTTTGCATTTACTTCAGGAGCCTCCGCGGGCGCCTTCGAAGATTTTTTCAGCGCCGCCAAACTGGACAACGAGCCCGTGATGGTCAGGCTCACCCTGCGTGGGTTTGATCTCAACACCGTTGACCAACGCGGTGAAGGCGCGCTGCTGATCGCCGTGCGCGAGGGTTCGCGCAAGGTGGCCCTGTTCCTGCTGGAACAACCCTCGGTCAAGGTTGAGGCACGCAACCCCAACGGTGAAAGCCCGTTGATGCTGGCGGCTCTGAAGGGCGATCTGGACATGGCCAGACGCCTGATCCAGCGCAAAGCCGAGGTCAACAAACCGGGATGGACGGCCCTGCACTACGCTGCCTCCAACGCCACAGAGGCCAGCGAAGACATGGTTCGCTTGCTGCTGGAGC
>JAHIQV010000381.1 GCA_018903185.1 Gammaproteobacteria bacterium
GCCCGGGAAGTGAAGGTCTACGCCTATGTCAGGGATCCCTATGACTATGTCAAGTCGATCACCCAGGAGGCCATCAAGTGGGGGCATGCAGGCGATGAACTGCACCCCCTCTCATACCGGAGCAACTTTGGTCATATCGAAGACGTTTTCGGGGCGGAAAACGTGTCCTACCGGCTGTACCGTCGTGAGAATCTGCTGGATGGTGATGTGGTCGCTGATTTCGGGTCGTGGGTCGGGCTGAAGAAGGATCCTGCACGCCGTCTGGAGGCGAATGCGAGCTTTTCGACGGACGCGGTCAGGTGCATCTACGCCTTGAACCGCCATCCGGTGTTCTGGTCCGGGAATGGCATGTTGCACTATTCCTGGCGTGAACTGCTGGGTGTTTTCGGTCGCCTGTTTCCTGGCCGGTTTGAGATCCCCGCCAGAATGGTGTCCAGAGAGATCGATATCTGGGACATGAGCTGGATGGAGTCCCGTCTGGGGCAGCGTCTGCAACTGCCTCCCTATTCCGAGAAGGATATGGCGTGTACGGGCCTGAGGGATTGGCTGGGTCGCACGACGCCCGAGATGCTGACGACGATTCGCCGGGAGTTGACGGGCCGTGGTGCCGAGGTGTCTGAGGATGCCAGCCTTGTCGAGCTGCTGTCCCAGTTGTACCTGGAGTGCATACGCAGCTTCAGCGATCGGCGGTTCGACTACCGGACGTTTTCAGCGGACCGGTATCTTGAGAAGTATCCCGATGTCCGGCAGTCTGGCTTGTATCCCTTTGGACACTATGTCCTCTACGGCCACAGCGAGGGGCGAGACGATTCGTAGGCGGTGGTTGGTCAGGCTGGCGCCGCCGTTTTCCTCTTCCTTGCTCAGGCCCACGGTGACTTTGAGCAGGTGAGCCCAGCCGATGCCGGTCGGCGCTACTTTGTTGCGAGCGTCACCGTCGGAATGGTGCTGGCGTCCTTGATCACCTGGCGTTGCGGCACGTAGTGCAGCAGCACGTCGGTTTCCTTCTTGACCACGGCATAACACTCGCAGCTCAGGGCTTCGAGTTTGGGGCGGTCCAGCACCTTGATCAATCCGCGTCCGTACGAAATCACACCCAGCTGCTGCAGCTTCAGTGCCGCCTGGGTGACGCCCTCGCGGCGGACACCGAGCATGTTGGCGATGAATTCCTGCGTCATGGTCAGCTGGTTGCCGGAGAGCCGGTCCATGGACAGCAGCAGCCAGCGGCAGAGTTGCTGGTCGATGGCGTGGTGCCGGTTGCACACGGCGGTCTGGGCGACTTGTGTGATCAGGGCCTGCGTGTAGCGCAGCATCAACACCAGCAACTCGCCATGGCGCTTGAACTCATCCTTCACCCGCGACCGGGGCAGGCGGTAGGCATGACCGGCGCTTTGCACCAGCGAGCGGCTGGGCGTGCTCTCGCCGCCCATGAACAAGGTGATGCCCAGCAGGCCTTCGTTGCCCACCACAAGGATCGCGGTGGAGGCGCCGTTTTCCATCACGTACTGCAGCGAGACGATGGCGTCGGTGGGGAAGTAGACGTGGCGCATGGGACGCCCTGATTCGTACATGAGCCCGCGCAGTGGCAGCGCAACCAGTTCCAGATAGGGGAACAGCCGGTCCTGAACTTCCGGTGACAAGGCGGCCAGCAGGTGATTCTGCCGGGGATGAGGCTGGATTTTGGTTTTGGTGGACATCTCGATGCTCTGGGAAGCTGGAGCTTGTGTGACACCCGCTCAAAATTGCGTGGAGCATACACGCACAGCGCGTGCGGGGTCTGCGGGCTGCACAGAGGCCTTGTAAGAACGGGGCATCATCAGGTCGTGCGCGTCTTCAGCAACGTGAAGCGCTACCCGCGACTGCGCGCTCAGACCGCTGGACGGGTCGGCGCGGGCGTGTTCAGCTGCAGCTGACGCTGCCGCAGCCGCTCATCGTCGCCGGCCGCACCCGGTCCGGGTCGGCCAGGGTTTCGGTGCGGCTGTCGAAACCCACGTCTTTCAGGTGCAGGGCGAGGCCGGCGTCCATGCTGGCGGCGTGTTGCGGGAACCATTCGACCAGCGCCTCGGCCAGGCGGGTGATGATTTCCGGGTCGTCGTTCTGATAGTGGGGAATCACCGCGTGCAGCGTTTCCATGATGGTCGCGTGGTGCGAGGCGTGGCAGTTGTCGGCGGTGAAGCCGGTGGCGAGCATCCAGCGTTCTTCCTGCGCAAAGTGGGCGGCGGTGTGCTCCACAAACTCGCGGTAGAGCGGCAACTGCTGGTCTTGCGGGGTGGCGAGCAGCTGGTTGAGCAGGGTGACGAACTCTTCGTGCGTCTCGTCCATGCGGGCGTCGCCGGTCTGCAGGCCGGGGGCCCATTCCAGGCCGGTGGTGACGGGGGCTTCGGGCGTGGCGGTGGTGTTCATGGGGCGCAACTGTACGGGGTGGGTGGGCCGGAAGGCTTGATGAAGGTCAAGCGCCGCAAGACACCGATTGTGCCAGCGGGCGCCGTCTATGATGGCGACGGCGCACCCGCCGGGCCGCGCTGTCCAGCCACCACAGCCAGGAGGAACCCATGGGTTTCGTTGACGCGATCAAGACCTGTTTTTCCAAGTACGCCAGTTTCAGCGGCCGCGCGACGCGCTCTGAATACTGGTGGTGGGTGTTGTTTGTGGTGCTGGGCGGTGTGGTCACGGGGGCAGTGAACGACGTCCTGAACGGTGTTTTCGGCCTCGCCATCCTGGTGCCGTCCATCGCCGCGGCGGCTCGCCGCCTGCACGACATCGGCAAGAGTGGCTGGTGGCAGCTGGTGGGGTTCATTCCCCTGCTGGGACTGATCCTGATGATTTACTGGACCGTGCAGCCCAGCCAGGGCGACAACGAATACGGTTCGGCCGGGCCGCTGACCGCCGGGATCTGAGCCGGGCGCCCGCTCAGGCCAGGCGGGCGCGGTGGCGCGCGATCTGGCTCAGCACCTGGGCCGGTGCGGTGCCACCCAGGGTGTTGCGGGCGTTGAGGCTGCCGCGCAGGCTCAGGCACTCGTAGACATCTTTTTCAATGCTGGCGTTGAAGCCCTGCAGCACGGCCAGCGGCAGTTCGGACAGATCGCAGGCGTGGCTGGTGGCGGCTTTCACGGCGTGGGCCACGGTCTCGTGTGCGTCGCGGAAAGGCAGGCCTTTTTTCACCAGGTAGTCGGCCAGGTCGGTGGCGGTGGCGTAGCCTTTCTTGGCGGCTTCTTCCATGGCGATGGCGTTGACGGTGATGCCGCCTTCCTTCTGGCCCGTGGCCGGGTTGGGCTGGCCGCCGACCATCTCGGCAAAGATGCGCAGCGTGTCCTTGAGCGTGTCCACCGTGTCGAACAGCGGTTCCTTGTCTTCCTGGTTGTCCTTGTTGTAGGCCAGGGGTTGGCCCTTCATGAGCGTGAGCAAACCCATGAGGTGGCCGAACACGCGGCCGGTCTTGCCGCGCGCGAGTTCAGGCACGTCGGGGTTTTTCTTCTGCGGCATGATCGAACTGCCAGTGGTGAAGCGGTCGGCGATCTTCACGAAACCGAAGTTCTGGCTCATCCACAAAATCAGCTCTTCGCTGAAGCGGCTGATGTGCACCATGCAGAGGCTGGCCGCGGCGGTGAATTCGATCGCGAAGTCGCGATCGCTCACGCCGTCCAGGCTGTTCTGGCAGACCTGCGGGTTGCCTTGTTCATCCACCATGCCCAGAGTGACGGCCACACGCTCGCGGTCCAGCGGGTAGGTGGTGCCGGCGAGGGCCGCAGAGCCCAGCGGCAGGCGGTTGGTGCGGCGGCGCACGTCGGCCAAACGCTCGGCGTCGCGGGCGAACATTTCCACATAGGCCAGCAGGTGGTGCGCAAAGCTCACCGGCTGCGCCACCTGCAGGTGGGTGAAGCCGGGCAGGATGACCTCGACGTTCTGCTCGGCCACGTCCACCAGCGCAGTCTGCAGTTCAACCAGCAGGTCAGAAATCAGGTCGATCTCGCTGCGCAGCCACAGGCGCACGTCGGTGGCGACCTGGTCGTTGCGGCTGCGGCCGGTGTGCAGGCGCTTGCCGGCATCGCCCACCAGCTGGGTCAGGCGGGCTTCGATGTTCAGGTGCACGTCTTCCAGGTCGAGCTTCCACTCGAACGTGCCGGCTTCGATCTCGGAGCGGATCTGCGCCATGCCGCGTTCGATGGACGTGCGGTCGTCGGCGCCGATGATGCCCTGTGCGGCCAGCATTTCGGCGTGGGCCAGGCTGCCGGTGATGTCGGCCAGCCAGAGGCGTTTGTCAAAAAACACGCTGGCGGTGTAGCGCTTGACCAGTTCGCTCATGGGCTCCGAGAATAGGGCGGACCAGGCTTCGGATTTCTTGTCGAGTTGGTTGGTGGACATGGTGGTGCCAGCGGCTGGGTAGGGAATTGGAGGGCGGCGGGTGCGCCGGGCCGGGCTGGCCGGGTTTTACAAACGGATCTGTGCTGCCCATATCGGGCGGTCGCGGCCTATAGTGCGAGCCATGCAAGACTCCCGAATTTTATCGAGCTTCCAGGACCTCGCACCAGCGTCCGGCACGCGGCCCCTGCGGCGCATGCCCGAGCCGGTGCGCGCCAGCGAACTGGTGTTCGACACCTGCAAGGTCGGCGTGGTGCTGCGGGCGGTGCTGTTCGTGCAGGCCGTCGTGTGGGTGGCGGCAATGTTTGACGCCCAGGGGTGGTGGGCCTGGGCCGGCCAGATGGCCATGCTGACAGGCGCTGCCCTGCCCGCGACACTGGTCTGGTTGCTGGGCGTGTGTGCCCTCAAGCGGCCTCTGGGTCGCCTGCCGATGCCGGCGCAGTGGCCCGCGGGCAC
>JAHIQV010000382.1 GCA_018903185.1 Gammaproteobacteria bacterium
CCGGGCGCGAGCCCGTGTCCGAACCAGCACACGCCGTGGAACCGGCTTTGCCGGGCCACCAGCGTGGTCCCCCTTTCGGGGGGAAGCCGCGGAGCGGCGCAGGGGGGGTTACTTCAACCCGAGGATCCAGGCGACGAGTTTGCCGGCGTCGGCTTCAGAGATGGCGACCTTGTTGGGCGGCATCGCCAGACCGCTGACCTTGTCTTTCCAGTGGCTTTCGTACGGGCTGGAGCCGGCGAGCACGGTGGTGGTCAGCTGTTTGTGCGCGTCGCTCTGGCCCTTGTATTTGGCGGCCACGTCGCGCCAGGCAGGTCCGATGGGCGGCAGGCCACCCGGGCCTTTGGCGCCCGGCTCGATGTGGTGGCAGGCCATGCAGCCGCTGTTGGTGGCGAGCTTCAGGGCCGCCGCGTCGTCGCCTGCAGCAGCCCAGACGGGGGCAAGCAGCAGGGTGGTGGTGAGGGTGAGCAGAAGGCGTTTCATGGGCCGTTTCTCCGGGTGCGTGAAGGGAATGCACGCAGGCTAGCAGGCCGAAATACCTCAAACTTGATCTTTGTCAATGCGGTTGGCGTGCGTCTCAAATCGAGACACGAACGCCGATTCTGGCGACGAACGGGTCGTCTCAGGGGCGTCACACGGGTGTTGGCATTGCGCGGGCTGCGAGAGCGGGGTGGGGTGGTCGTCGGAGCTGTCCCAGCCCCAGGCCAGCAGCACCGCCAGAACGAGTGACAGGAAAAGGGCCACACCCAGACGCACCAGCATTTCAATCACGAGACCACCTTCCGCAAGATTCTTCAAGACCCAAGATTGTGACGGCAGCCTGGGTGGGTGCCTGGCATGACGCCGGAATCAAGTGGTTTCCGGTGCGCCAAAGTGCATCGCGACCAGCGCACGCAGCCACTGGTGGCCGGGGTCGCGGTGCAGGTGGGCGTGCCAGAGCTGGGCGATGTGGCTGGCGGGCAGCTTGAGCGTGAGCGGGCGGGCGACCAGGCCAAAAGGCGCCGTCACGCGATCGGCAAAGCGCTCGGGCACGGTCGCGATCAGTTCGCTGCCGCCCAGCACATGGCCCAGCGCCACGTAGTGCGGCACGGTCAGCCGTACCGTGCGCTTCACGCCCAGCCGTGCCAGCGCGGCGTCCACCAGGCCGTGGCCGGTGCCGGTCGAGACCACACGCACGTGGCTGGCCTGGCGGTACTGCGCGGCGGTGATCTGCGCCCGCGCGGCCAGTGGATGACCGGCGCGCATGAGGGCCACGTAGTGCTGGCGAAACAGCGTCTGCTGGAAAAAGCCGGCCTGCAGCTGCGGCAGCAGGCCCAGCGCCAGATCGACCCGCCCACTGGCCATGTCGTCGCGCAGCGAGGCGTCGGCCACGGGCACGCACTGCAGGGTGACGCGGGGAGCCGCTTGCGCCAGCGCGTCCACCAGCACCGGCAGGAAATAGGTTTCACCGACGTCGGACATCGCCAGCGTGAAGCAGCGCTCGCTGGTGGCTGCCTCGAACGAGGCGCGCACGTTCAGGGCTTCGCGCAGCGTGTCCAGCGCCTGCGCCACCGGGCCGGCGAGCTGCAGGGCGTAGGGCGTGGGTTCCATGCCGCCCGGCGTGCGCAGGAAGAGTTCGTCGCCCAGCAGGCCACGCAGGCGGCGCAAGGCGTTGCTCACGGCCGGCTGGCTCAGGCCCAGCGCTTCGGCCACGCGCGAGACACGGCGCTCGCGCAGCAGCCGGTGAAACACGACAAGCAGGTTGAGATCGAGGTCGGACAGTTCCATGGCGACCATTATTCCATTGGTGAATACAGGCTATCACCTGAATTCGATTGCCGGATGACGGCAGCTTCGCCATCATGACCCCCGTCAGCCACAAGATCAGGAGACAGACCATGGACACCGAAACCCGGGCAGCAGGCCCGGACGCCTTGCACTGGGAAGGTGGCGGCACCAGCCGCATCCCCTTCGCCGTCTACACCGATCAGCAGCGCCACCAGCGCGAACTGGAGCGCTTCTTCTACAAGGGCCACTGGTGTTACGTCGGCCTGGAGGCGGAGGTCCCCAACGCCGGCGACTTCAAGCGCAGCGTGGTCGGCGAACGCTCGGTCATCATGACCCGCGCCGCCGACGGCGCGATCCATGTGGTGGAGAACGTCTGCGCGCACCGCGGCATGCGTTTCTGCCGCAAGCGCCACGGCAACCAGACCGAGTTCGTCTGCCCGTATCACCAGTGGAGCTACGCGCCCAATGGTGACCTGCAGGGCGTGCCGTTCCGGCGTGGCGTGCGGCAGGACGGCAAGGTCAACGGCGGCATGCCGGCCGACTTCAACCCCAAGGACCACGCGCTGACCAAGCTGAAGGTGGCGGTGCGCGGCGGCGTGGTGTTCGCTTCGTTCGACCACGCCGTGGAGTCGCTGGAAGACTACATGGGGCCGACCATCCTGCGGTACTTTGACCGCCTGTTCAACGGCCGCCAGCTCACCATCCTGGGCTACAACCGCCAGCGCATTCCGGGCAACTGGAAGCTGATGCAGGAGAACATCAAGGACCCGTACCACCCCGGCCTGCTGCACACCTGGTTCGTCACCTTCGGCCTCTGGCGCGCCGACAACAAGAGCGAGCTGCGCATGGACGCGCACCACCGCCACGCGGCCATGGTTTCCACGCGCGGCAGCATGGGCCAGGCCAGCGGACAGGCGGCGCAGGTGACGCAGGTCTCCAGCTTCAAGGCGGCGATGGAGCTGGAGGACAAACGTTTCCTGGACATCGTTCCCGAGCCCTGGTGGCAACTCGGTGAACAGATGCCTACAGCGGTGATGACCACCCTGTTCCCCAGCGTGATCTTCCAGCAGCAGGTCAACAGCGTGAGCACGCGCCACATCCAGCCCGACGGCCATGGCGCCTTCGACTTCGTCTGGACGCACTTCGGCTTCGAGGACGACACGGCCGAGATGACCGAGCGCCGCCTGCGCCAGGCCAACCTGTTCGGCCCGGCCGGTTTCGTGAGCGCCGACGACGGCGAGGTGATCGAGTTTTCGCAGCAGGCTTTCGAGAGCAAGCCGCAGCACCGCGCACTGGCCGAGCTGGGCGGTCGCGAGGTGGGTGAGACCGATCACATGGTGACGGAGACGTTGATCCGCGGGATGTACGAATACTGGCGGAAAGTCATGGAAGCCCCGGAGGTCAAACCATGAGCGCGCTGGTCAAAGTCGAGTTCGATACCTGGCAGGCGCTGCAGCAGCTCTACAGCGACTACGCGGCCGCCGTGGACAGCGGGCAGTGGGCGCTGTGGCCCGACTTCTTCACGGTGGATGGCGTCTACAAGCTGCAGCCGCGCGAAAACCATGAGCGGGGCTTTCCGCTGTCCACGCTGGCCTTCGACAGCCGGGCCATGCTGCGCGACCGCGTGTACGGCATCCAGGAGACGCTGTTCCACGACCCGTACTACCAGCGCCACGTGGTCGGCGCGCCGGTGGTGCGCGAGGTGGATGCGCAAGGCCGCTGGCACTGCGAGGCCAACTACGCGGTGTTCCGCACCAAACTCGATGGCGCGAGCACGGTGTTCAACGTCGGGCGTTACCTCGACATCGTCGTCAACACACCCAACGGGTTCAAGTTCGCTCAACGTCACTGTGTGTACGACAGCGAAATGATCCCCAACTCCATCATCTACCCCATCTGAACAGGATCACCTTCATGAGCAACTGGACCGACGTGGCCGCCGAGGCCGATCTGTTTGAAGGCGCTGGCATTCCGGTGGCGCCGGGCGGACGCGACATCGCGCTGTTCGCGGTGGATGGCGAGGTCTTCGCCACCGACAACATCTGCACCCACGGCCACGCCAGGTTGTGCGACGGCTTCGTGGAAGGGCACGAGATCGAGTGCCCCCATCATCAGGGCCGCTTCGATCTGCGCACCGGCGATGCCACGTTGGCGCCCTGCACCGAGGCCATCAAGGTCTGGCCGGTGAAGGTGGAAGGCGGGCGCGTGTTCTTAGACTTGACCCCGGCCTGACCGTTCCAGCAGCATCGCATCCCCGTAGCTGAAGAACCGGTAGCCCTGCACCACCGCGTGGCGGTAGAGCGCCATCACGTGGTTGTGGCCAGCGAAGGCGCTGACCAGCATCATCAGCGTGCTCTTGGGCAGGTGGAAGTTGGTCACCAGCACGTCCACCACCTGAAACTGAAAACCCGGGGTGATGAAGATGTTGGTGTCACCGCTGGTTTCGCCGGTCCGCGCCCAGCTTTCCAGCGTGCGCACGCTGGTCGTGCCCACTGCGACCACGCGGCCACCGCGCGCGCGGCAGTCGGCAATCGCATGGATGGTTTCCGGCGGGATCGCGTAGCGCTCGTGGTGCATCACGTGGTCTTCGATGCGCTCAGTCTTCATGGGCGCGAAGGTGCCCGCGCCCACGTGCAGCGTCACATTCGCGCGCTGAACGCCGCGCGCATCCAGCGCGGCCAACACGCCTTCGTCAAAGTGCAGCGCGGCCGTGGGCGCGGCGACGGCACCCGGCACGCGCGCGAACACGGTCTGGTAGCGGCGCTCGTCGTCGGCATCGTCGGTGTGCGTGATGTAGGGCGGCAGCGGCACGTGGCCGTGGCGCGCCATCAGCTCGTAGGGCGTTTCGCCCGCCGGGCCCTGCAGGCGCAGGCGGAAGAGTTGCCCTTGTTCATCGGGCCAGCGACCGATGAAGACGGCGTCGAAACCGCCTCCCTTCAGCCCACCGGCCAGGTGCAGCAAACCACCGGGCTGCGGCTTCTTGCTCACGCGGATATGCGCCACGACCTCCTGCCCCGAGCCGTCGCTGGCCTCGTGCGGCAGCAGCACGCGCTCGATCAGGATCTCGAACTTGCCGCCGCTGGCCTTCTCGCCGAACAACCGGGCCTTGACCACCTGCGTGTCGTTGAACACCAGCAGGTCGCCGCTGCGCAACTGGCTCGACAGCTCGCGGAAGATGCGGTCCACCGGCTGGGCTCCCGTGCCGTCGAGCAG
>JAHIQV010000383.1 GCA_018903185.1 Gammaproteobacteria bacterium
GGATAAGCTTGGACGCCAACTGCCCGGATTCGTCCATGGAGATTACGAAATCCCCGGGCAGTATGCCGACGCTCATGCCCTTGAAAATCAGAACTCCCATAGTTCAACGATCGCTATAAGTGATGCCGGCCAAACTTCGATGTATTCGCCGAATTACCGGATATGCCCGGCAACTGTCGGAGAACATGAGAACGCAAAACCTGAGAAACCTTTTGAAATCATGTGATTGCCTTCATGTGCTGGATGCATGAACAATTACAACAAATCTGACAAAGTCTTCGTCACTGGTGTCCAAGCGCTTACTGGACCAAGTTCACGAACTGATCCCTTACAAGCACTATAGCCTCAGGATCAATACGGTTTAATTGCCCTGAACACACCATGTTCGTGCGAGATGTCATGGCCGTAGCCGTTTGACCGACAGCTCTTGGTCGATCTTCCATATGCCCGCTCAGGGTCGCAACACCTCAACCGAGCACATCCCTCACCCCCAAACCGCCTCCAGCGCCCCCCAGGCGCTCCCAATCACCGGCTCCCCCGCACGTTCGGCCAGACAAACAAAGCTCAGGTCGCATTCCAGCGCCACCTGGTCGGCCACCACCAGGCCGCGGGCCTGGGCTTCGCGCATGGCGATGGCGTCGCGCACCAGGCTCAGGCCGACGCCGCTTTTCACCAGGTCGAGCATGGACGCTTCCTGGTCCACCAGCGCCACGCGCCGGGGCTCCAGCCCGGTGAGCGAGCCGGGGCCGAACACGCGGCGCTGCAGCCGGTGGTGGGCGCTGGCCGGTGGGGTGGCGAGCCAGGGCAGGGCGGCGAGGGCCTTCCAGTCTTTGCCGCGCACCTGCGGGCCCCAGCCGGCGGGCGCGAGCACGCGGTAGGTGAAGCGGGTCAGCGCGCGCAGCCGGTAGGGCGCGCCCACCGGGTCGTCGGGCAGGTCGAGGAAGAAGCCCACGTCGAGCTCGCCGCGCGCGATCTGCGCCAGCACGTCGCCGCTCATGCCCTGGCGCAGCTCGGTGCCCACCTGCGGGCTGGACTCGACGAGCTGTTTCAGGAACGCGCCGAGCCGGGTGAACTCGGGGTCGAGGATGGTGCCGATGCGCAGCGTGCCGCGCACCGTGGTGTGCAGGGCGGCGGCGGCCTGGCCGAAGTCGGCCAGGGTGGCGAGCGCGCGCTCGGCCATGGGCAGCAGGGCGGCGCCGTCGTGCGTGAGCGCCATGCCCTGGGGCGTGCGGGTGAACAGCGCCAGCCCCGTGGCTTCGGCCAGGGTTTTCAGCTGCAGGCTCACCGCGGGCTGGCTGAGGTGCAGGCGCAACGCGGCGCGCGACACATTGCCTTCGCGCGCCACGGCGACGAAGGCGCGCAGGGTCTGCGGGTCCACGGTGGGCAGCCGGCCGGGCGGGGCGTTGGGGAATACGGGCGTGGGCATGGGGGTGTTCGTTATTTGCCGAACTTATACCAAGCCGCGGGCGATTTCATTGGACTTTTGCGTGGCCGTTCCACAAACTCGCGCCATTCCTGGGAGCAGACCATGAGCATTTCAAATACCCGGCGCCTTCGCTGGCGCCCCTGACCATGCACGGAGACAGCCCCTACGACCCGGCCGAAGGCGACTGGCAGACGCTGGCCACCTTCTTCAGCCCGACCGAGGCCTACCTGCTGCGCGGCTGCCTGCAGTCCGCCGGGGTGCCCGCGGTGGTGGCCGACGCCCACCTGGTGCAGGCGCACACGCTGCTGGCCGGCGCGATCCAGGTGCGCGTGCTGGTGCCCGCGCAACGCTTCACCGAGGCCGAGGCGGTGGTGGCGGCCTTCCAGCGCGGCGACTTCAGCCTGCCCGACGACAGCTTGCCACCCGAGTGAACCCACCATGAGCGACACCACCACGTTTGACCACATCGTCATTGGCGCCGGCACGGCCGGCTGCCTGCTGGCCAACCGGCTCTCGGCCGACCCGTCGCGCCGTGTGCTGCTGATCGAAGCCGGCCGCAAGGACGACTACCACTGGATCCACATCCCGGTGGGCTACCTGTATTGCATCGGCAACCCGCGCACCGACTGGCTCTACCAGACCGAACCCGACCCGGGCCTCAACGGCCGCCAGCTGCGCTACCCGCGCGGCAAGGGCCTGGGCGGCTGCTCCAGCATCAACGGCATGATCTACATGCGCGGCCAGGCGCGCGACTACGACCAGTGGGCGCAGCTCACCGGCGACGCCGACTGGCGCTGGCAGAACAGCCTGCCCGACTTCCGGGCGCACGAAGACCACTACCGCCTCGACGCCGCCAACGAGAGCCAGAGCAACCCCGCCTTCACGCTGCTGCACGGCAACAAGGCGGTGGGCAGCACCGGCGAGTGGCGCATCGAAAAGCAGCGCCTGCGCTGGGACGTGCTCGACGCGTTTGCCCAGGCCGCGCAGCAGGCCGGCATCCCGGCCACGGACGACTTCAACACCGGCGACAACGAGGGCGTGGGCTATTTCGAGGTGAACCAGAAAGCCGGCTGGCGCTGGAACGCGAGCAAGGCGTTTCTGCGCCCGGTGATGCACCGGCCCAACCTCACGGTCTGGACCGAAACCCAGGTGGAGCGCCTGCGGCTGGAGCGCGACGCGGCTGGCGCGCTGCGCTGCACCGGCGCCGAGCTGAAGCGCGGTGGCCAGCGTGTGAGCGTGTCGGCCACGCGCGAGGTGGTGCTCAGCGCGGGCAGCATCGGTTCGGTGCAGATCCTGCAGCTCTCGGGCATCGGCCCGGCGCCGGTGCTGCGGGCCGCGGGCGTTGAGGTGTTACACGAGCTGCCCGGCGTGGGCGAGAACCTGCAAGACCATTTGCAGATCCGCTCGGTCTACAAGGTGCAGGGCGGCAAAACGCTCAACACCCTGGCCAATTCGCTCTGGGGCAAGGCCATCATCGGCCTCGAATACGCGCTCAGGCGCAGCGGCCCCATGAGCATGTCGCCCAGCCAGCTCGGCGCCTTCACCAGGAGCGACCCGGCGCAGCCGCACGCCAACCTCGAATACCACGTGCAGCCGCTCAGCCTCGACGCCTTTGGTGAGCCGCTGCACAGTTTCCCGGCCTTCACCGCGAGCGTCTGCAACCTCAACCCCGGCAGCCGCGGCCATGTGCGCATCCGCAGCGCACGCGGCGAAGACGCGCCCGCCATCGCGCCCAACTACCTCTCCACAGCCGAGGACCGGCAGGTCGCGGCCGACAGCCTGCGCGTGACGCGGCACATCGTGGCGCAGCCGGCGATGGCGAAATACAAACCCGAAGAGTTCAAGCCCGGCGTGCAGTACCAGACCGACGACGAACTCGCGCGCCTGGCCGGCGACATCGCCAGCACCATCTTCCACCCGGTGGGCACGACGAAGATGGGGAGCGCCGATGACCCCATGGCCGTGGTCGACAGCCACCTGCGCGTGCGCGGCGTGGCCGGCTTGCGCGTCGTGGACGCGGGCGTGATGCCCACCATCACCAGCGGCAACACCAACAGCCCGACGCTGATGATCGCGGAGAAGGCGGCGCGCTGGATCGCGGCCGGGACGTGACTCCAGGCTAGCGGATGCCACCCACGTAGCGCGGCGTGTCCGGCCCGTCGGTATCGGTTCGTTTGCCGCCGTCAAACCCCGAGGGCAGCGCCGACTCGCGGAACCCGCTCGCCGGCACCGGGTCGGCGAAACCGCTGGGACGGCTGGCCGGGGGCGCTGGCGTCTGCGCGGCGCGCAGGGCCTCGGCGGCGCTCTGCAGCAAAGGCTTGCGCACGGGTGCGCCCATGCCGGTGCTCGCGGTTTCCAGCTTGTCCGCCCAGGGCAGCAGCTCGTCCAGCCCGTCGCTGACCGCCTTTTCGCGGGCGAAGCGCACGATGGCGCGCGCGTAGTCGGCGTTGGTGGCCATCCACTCGGTGTCGGTCACGCGCCCCGTCTTGCGGCGCAGCAGCACATGCAGATGGGCGGCGGTGGCGAAGATTTCGGTGGAGGTCATGGCGGCGTCCTTCCTACAACAACGAGCGAAGTGGTGCAAACCCCAGGGCACCGCCGGGCCGGCTTTGCCGGACGGCCAGTGCCGCCCCCCTTGAGGGGGGTGACGCGAAGCGGCGCGGGGGGTGTTCCATCTCAATGCCCGAGCTGTTCGTTGTGCAGCGACAGATCGAGCCCGGCGCGTTCGTCCACCTCGTGCACGCGCAGGCGCGCCACACGCGAGGTGATCCACAGCACGACGCCAGTCATGACCAGGCTGTAGGTCAGCACGGCCATGCAGGCGATCAGCTGCGTCAGCACGCTGCCCTCCACCCC
>JAHIQV010000049.1 GCA_018903185.1 Gammaproteobacteria bacterium
CCACACGATCAGCAGGTTGGTGTGGATCACCTTGGTCACGTCGAACGGCAGGATGTTCAGCAGGGGATCGGGTCCGACATATTTGGCGGCCGACAACAGCCCGAACACCAGTTGCAGCCCGAACAACACCATGGCCACGGCGAAATACCAGTAAGCAACCGATTGAGACCTGTAGCGCATGTCAGAACTCCTGCAGAAGTGGCGGCGGAGGCCCGCTGCCCGAGTGGGTTTGGCGGCTTCGAAGCCCGTTACTTGAAAGTCGCCAGGTACGCAGCGAGGTGGTTGACCTGTTCGGGTGTCAGGTCCTTGTCGTAGGTGTTCGGCATGAAAGAGACCCCGTCGGCCGAGTACATGGTGCCCTCGACCAGATGCGCGCTGGGCTGGGTGATGGACTCGCGAATGAAGGCCTCCAGGTCGGTGGCGCTGCCCTTGTAGCCGGGTGACGCCAGGGTCTGCTGTGCGCGTGTGGCGATGCCGGCGAGCGAGGGGCCCGCCATGTCGGCTCCTGCCGTGAGGGAGTGGCAGGCGGTGCAGGCGGGTGCGGCGGTTCGGAACACGCGCTCGCCCAGGGCCACCGGGTCCTTGGCGGAAGCATCCGCGGTCGATCCTGCTGCAGGCGTCGATGTCCCCGCCACGGCGGCTTCGAGGGTCGGTTTGCCGGCCCCTGTGCCAGAGCCGGTGACCGTGATCGGCCGCGGAGGCCAGTCCTGGTTGTCCACCCGGCTGACCCAGTCCAGGAACGCGATCAGGCCGTCAATGTCGGCATCGCTCAGGTCCTGCCGGGGCATCAGCCGGCGGTGGCGCTGTTCGTCGTAAAACTTCGACGGGTCTTTCAGGAAGGCCCGCAGGTAGGGCGCGCCGCGCTGTTGCGCGATCTTGGTGAGGTCGGGTGCGTAGTACGCCCCTTCACCGAACAAGGTGTGGCAGTTGATGCAGTTGTTCTTGTGCCAGACATCCTTGCCCAGGGTGACCGCGGGCGTGATGTTCTGTGCGTTCGTCAGTTTCGGAAACTGGCGGTGGCTGTCGACAGTGAGCCCCAGAAAAATCAGCGTAGCGACCAGGGTGGAGCCGATCGCGAAGTAACGTGCCTGGCGCTTGTTCATGTGTCTGCTCCCGCGTCAGACGCTGATGCCCGTCCAGTAGATGATGCTGATGGCGCTCGCGTACGCGATACCGGCAAGCATCAGACCGAGCACGACATGGCTGAACACCTGGAGACTTCGGTACGCGGTCATGGGGAGCACCTCGACGGTTGCGCCTGCGCGCTCTCGGAGGCGAGAGAGGCAGGCAGACGGTGCATGTTGGCGAGTCCGCGCCACTCGGTCCGTGCGGTAGCGTACCGAGCCGAGGGCGCTTGCGAGCAAGCGCCCTCCTGACCACCAACCGGGGTCTTCGACCGCAAGCCTGGCTGGAGCCGGGGGACGGCACAATAGGGCCGATTTATCTGCCCTGGCCTCCGGCCGGGCTCAGACCGTCGTTGCCATGTCTTCTTCCATGTCCCGCCCCTCCCCGTCTCTCAAATCCCGTTGCGCGCCGCTGCTGCTGTGCGCCCTGCTGGCCGCCTGTGCGGCACCGATGTCCACGGATGTCAGCGAGGCCGACGAGCCCGAAGAAAGCAGCCACGTCCCGGTACCGCCGGTGGTGCTGGATGGCACGGCCTGGCAGGCCACCAACCACATCGAGGGTCTGGTGCCCGGCACGCACTGGGAGCACCAGGTCTACGCCAGCCGCCGGCCAACACGCTACAGCGCCACCGAACACGAGGGCCGCCCGGCCGTGATGGCCCGGGCCGACGGCGCCAACAGCACGCTGAGCCTGCCCCTGACCCCACCGCCCGGCGCGCTGCCCCAGCGCATCCGGTTTTCTTGGTTCGTGCCGGCGCTAAACCCGAAGTTCGACCTGCGCGAGAAGGGTGAAGACGATGCCGTGGTGCGCCTGATCCTGAGCTTCGAGGGCGACCGCAGCAGCCACTGGCGCGCGCGCGACCACCTGGTGTCCGAGTTGTCGAACCTGATCGCGGGCAAGCCGCTGCCGTTCGCTTCGATCATGTACGTCTGGGACAACCGCTACCCCGCGGGCACCGTGATCCCCAACCCCTACACCGACCGCATCCGCCAGATCGTGGTCGAGTCCGGGCCGGACCGGCTCAACCAGTGGGTGGACTTCGACCGCGACATCGAAGCCGATTTCCGTCGGGCGTTCGGCGAAGCCCCGGGTCCGCTGGTCGGCCTGGGCCTGATGAGCGACTCCAACAACTCGGGCGACTCGATCACCGCCTGGTACGGGCCGATGGACCTGACGCTGTCGCCCGCCAGACCCTAGATTCCCGCCTGCACGGGCTTCGCGGGCGCCAGGCCGGCGCTTTAGCATCGCTGCATGGATGCCACCTCGCTCACTGTCTTTTTCAAGTCCACGCTGATCGGCCTGCTGATCGCCGCGCCCGTCGGCCCCATCGGTCTGCTGACCATGCAGCGCACGCTGGAGCGCGGACTGGCGGCCGGCCTGGCCACCGGCATGGGCGCGGCCGTGGCGGACGCTTTGTATGGTGCGATCGGGGCATTTGGCGTGAGCTGGCTGGTCCATACCCTGATCGAGGCCAAAACACCGCTGGCGCTGGGCGGTGGCGCGGTGCTGCTGGTGCTGGCCTGGCGCACCTGGCGCGCGCCCGTGACCGACGCGGTGGCTCCGGCGCGCGACGCGCGCAACCTGCTCGGGCTGGCGGCGGGCACCTTCGTGTTGACCCTGGCCAACCCGGCGACCATCGTGTCCTTCATCGCGGTGTTCGGTTCACTGGGCGGCAGCCTGCAGTCGGCGCCTTCACCGTTGTGGATGGTGGCCGGTGTGCTGGTGGGTTCGGCCGCCTGGTGGCTGCTGCTCACGGCGCTGATCGCGCACCAGCGGCACCGCTTCACACCGGCCTGGCGCAGCCGCATCAACCGCGGCTCGGCCCTGCTGCTGGCCGGGTTTGCGCTGTGGCAATGGGCTTCGCTGGCGGCCCGGTGAACAGCGCCCCACACCGGTTTGCATTCAAAGGGAGAACAAGGCGCGCAGCCGCAGACAGTGCTGTAGCACGGCAAGGCTGAGCAACGCAGTTATCGCTTTGAAGGCAAATCGGTGTCAGCCGCCCAGGCCTGCGAAGACGTTCTGCACATCTTCGTTGTCGTCCAGCGCGGCCAGGAAGGCTTCCACCTCTTCCAGCGCTTCGGCGCTCAGGCTGGCCGGGTCGATGGGGTTCTTGGGTTTGTAGCCCAGCTTGGTCGACAGCACGGTGAAGCCGTGTGCGGGCAGCGCGCGGCTCACGAGATCGAGGTCGGTGGGGTCGGTGAGGAAAACCGTGACGCCCTCTTCATCGGCGGGCTCGAAGTCCTGCGCACCAGCTTCGATAGCGGCCACTTCGGCATCAGCGTCCTTAGCAGCGGCCTCGGCTTCGATGATGCCGACGTGGTCAAAGTCCCAGGACACCGAGCCGCTGGTGCCGAGCTGGCCCTTGCGGAACAGCACGCGCATGTCGGAGGCGGCGCGGTTCACGTTGTCGGTCAGGCACTCGACCATCACCGGCACGCGGTGCGGCGCGAAACCTTCATAGATCACGTGCTCGTAGTTCACCGCCTCGCCCGTGAGGCCGGCGCCCTTCTTGATGGCGCGGTCCAGCGTGTCCTTGGGCATGGAGACTTTGCGCGCCTGCTCCACCACCAGACGCAGCCGGGCGTTGGCCGCCGGGTCGGCGCCGTTGCGCGCGGCGATCATGATGTCTTTGACCAGCTTGCCGAAGAGGCGGCCCTTGGCGTTGGCGGCCAGATCCTTGTGTTTTGCTTTCCACTGCGCGCCCATGGGGAGTTCCTTGTGTTGTGTGCTGACCGGGGTGCATGAGTTTAGTGGACGCCCGGGAACGGGGCGCCATCCGGCAGGACGACAATGCCGGACATGCGCCCCAACCCGCCATCGACGACCCCCCTGTTCCTGC
>JAHIQV010000384.1 GCA_018903185.1 Gammaproteobacteria bacterium
CCCACGGTGCACGTGCAGTTTGGCGAGGCCCAGGCCTTGCTGGCGGGCGACGCCTTGCAGGCCCTGGCCTTTGAGCTGCTGGTGCCCGACGACGGGTCCACCGATCCCGCGCTCTCGGCCACGCTGTGCCGGCAGCTCGCTCAGGCTGCGGGTGCCGCCGGCATGGCCGGTGGGCAGGCGATCGATCTGGCCAGCGTGGGCTCGGCGCTGGACCGGCCGGCGCTGGAGGCCATGCACCGCTGCAAGACTGGTGCGCTGCTGCAGGCCAGCGTGATGATGGGGGCCGCCACCGGGCGCCCGAGCGGACACGCGCTCGCCTGCCTGCGTCGCTACGGCGACCGCCTGGGTCTGGCTTTTCAGGTGGTGGACGACATCCTTGATGTCACCACCGACTCGGTCACGCTGGGCAAGACCGCGGGCAAGGACGCCGCCAGCGACAAGCCGACCTTTGTCTCTCTGATGGGTCTGGAGCCGGCCCAGGCCTGCGCTGATCGTCTGCTCGACGAATCCCACGAGGTACTGCGTGACAGCGGCCTCGCCCACACCGACACTTTGCATGCACTGGCCGACTGGGTTGGCCGGCGCGTCAGCTGAGCCCCGCAACAACAAGCGCCACACGCCACGATGGTCATGAGCTCACTTCTGTCTTCCATAGAATCGCCGGCCGACCTGCGCCGGCTGTCCCGCGCCCAACTGCATCCGCTGGCCGATGAACTGCGGGCCTTCGTGATCGACAGCGTGTCCAAGACCGGCGGCCACCTCAGCTCCAACCTCGGCACGGTGGAGCTCACCGTCGCGCTGCACTACGTTTTCAACACCCCCGAAGACCGCCTGGTCTGGGACGTGGGCCACCAGACCTACCCGCACAAGATCCTCACCGGCCGGCGCGACCGCATGGGCACGCTGAGGCAGCTCGGTGGTATCAGCGGTTTCCCGCGCCGCGACGAAAGCGAATACGACACCTTCGGCACCGCGCACTCGTCCACCAGCATTTCCGCTGCGCTGGGCATGGCGATGGCCGCCAAGATGAAGGGCGAGAGTCGCCATTCCGTGGCCATCATCGGCGACGGTGCCATGACCGCGGGCATGGCGTTTGAAGCGCTGAACAACGCGGGCGTGGCCGACGGCCGCCTGCTCGTGGTGCTCAACGACAACGACATGTCGATCTCGCCGCCGGTGGGTGCGCTCAACCGTTATCTGGCCCAGCTCCTGAGCGGGCAGTTCTACGCCGCGGCGAAAAGCGTGGGCAAGCAGGTGCTCAAGGGCGCGCCGCCGCTGTTCGAACTGGCCAAGCGTCTCGAAGAACACGCCAAGGGCATGGTGGTGCCGGCCACGCTGTTCGAGAAGTTCGGCTTCAACTACATCGGACCCATCGATGGTCACGACCTCGACTCGCTGATCCCCACGCTGGAGAACATCCGCCACCTGCTCGACAAGGACAGTGGCCCGCAGTTCCTGCATGTGGTCACGAAGAAGGGCCAGGGCTACAAGCTCGCCGAGGCCGACCCGGTGGCCTACCACGGCCCCGGCAAGTTCGACCCGGCCGTGGGCCTGACCGCGCCGGCCACACCACCCAAATCCACCTTCACACAGGTGTTCGGCCAGTGGCTGTGCGACATGGCCGAAGCCGATCCCAAGCTGGTGGGCATCACGCCCGCGATGCGCGAAGGTTCGGGCATGGTCGAGTTCGAGCGCCGCTTCCCGGGTCGCTATTTCGACGTTGGCATTGCCGAACAACACGCCGTGACCTTCGCCGCCGGCCTGGCCTGCGAGGGGCTGAAGCCGGTGGTGGCAATCTATTCGACCTTCCTGCAGCGCGCCTACGACCAGCTCATCCACGACGTGGCGTTGCAGAACCTGCCCATGGTCTTCGCGCTCGACCGCGCCGGCCTGGTGGGCGCCGATGGCGCCACGCACGCAGGGGCTTACGACATCGCCTTTCTGCGCTGCATCCCCAACATGGGAATAGCCTGCCCGGCCGACGAAGCCGAATGCCGGCAACTGCTCAGCACCGCGCACGCCCAGAACCACCCGGTGGCGGTGCGTTATCCGCGCGGCGCGGGAGTGGGTACGAAGGTGCTGGCCGGCCTCGAAGGCCTGCCCTACGGCAAGGGCGAGGTGCGCCGCACGGGCCGCAACGTGGCCATCCTGGCGTTCGGCACGCTGCTTTACCCGGCGCTGGAAGCGGCTGAACAGCTGGGTGCCAGCGTGGCCAACATGCGCTGGGCCAAACCGCTGGATCTGGAGCTGCTGCGTGAACTCGCCACCCACCACCACGCCTTGGTCACGGTCGAAGAAGGCTGCACCATGGGTGGCGCAGGCAGTGCGGTGCTGGAGGCGCTGCAGGCCGAGGGTTTTGCCATCCCGGTGCTGCAGCTGGGCCTGTCCGATGTGTTCACCGAACACGGTGATCCGGCGAAATTGCTGGCCGCAGAGGGGCTTGACGCCGTGGGGATCGAGCGCTCGGTGCGGGCACGTTTTGCCAGCCTCCTGGACGCCGTGCCGGGTCTGAAAGTGGCGGCCTGATGTCCGATGCCCTGACCGGCGTGCGCGCCACCATGCCCGATGTGCAAGGCCGGCACGATGTGCGAGCCATGCCGATTGCCCGCGTGGGCGTGAAGAACCTGCGCTACCCCCTGGTTCTGCAGATCGCTGGACGCGCGCAGCACAGCGTCGGGCTCTGGGACCTGCACGTGGGGCTGAAGGCCGAGCAGAAGGGCGCCCACATGTCGCGCTTGCTGGCCTGGCTCGACGCGTTCACGCTCGATGGCGAGGCGGTCGACTTCGATCGGCTGCAGCGAGCCCTGCCCGAGCTGATGGCCTTGCTGGAGACCGACAGCGCTGGCCTGGCGGTGAGTTTCCCTTTTTTCATCCGCAAGACAGCCCCGGTCTCGGGTCAGCAAAGCCTGCTGGAGTACGAGGGCGGCTGGCTGGCGCGCTGCGAGGGCGGAAGCACCGAGGTACGCATGGTGGCCACGGTGCCGGTGAAGTCGCTCTGCCCGTGTTCCAAAGAGGTCAGCGAAGACGGAGCGCACAACCAGCGTTCGCACATCCGGCTGGAGGTCCTGCTGGACGAGGCCGTGCCCTGGACCGAGCTGGTGCGTTTTGCCGAAGACCATGCGTCGTGCGAACTCTGGGGACTGCTCAAGCGCAGCGACGAGAAGTGGGTCACCGAGCAGGCTTACGCTCATCCCAAATTCGTCGAAGACCTGGTGCGCGACGTGGCGCTGGCGCTGAACGACGATCCACGCGTGCGGGCTTACACCGTGGATGTCACCAACTTCGAGTCGATCCACGCGCACGACGTGCATGCCCGGATCGCTCACGACAAAAAAACCACCATCCAGGACAACTGAAGCATTCTTTTTCGTGAGCATTTTTCACGCGAGGTTTGAAGTGTTTTTCATTCCCCCCTCAAGCGTGTGAAAAGCAGCTCACGAAGCGGGTTTTGTGCTTTTCCCCGAGGGAAAACCCGTGAAGACCGCGTCCGTGCGGTCCATACAATTCACAGGCCAAAGCGCCTTGGCCAAACACCACAACCGTGTGTGCTGGTCGAGTAAAAATCACCTAAATGGAGTTGTAACTATGGATCGTCGTTCCATCATCAAGCATGCCGGCATTGCCGGGGTGCTGGCCGCAGGCGCCGCGCCTGCGGTGCATGCCCAGGCCACCATCCGCTGGCGACTCGCTTCCAGCTTTCCGAAAGCCCTGGACACCATCTACGGCGCAGCCGATGTGTTCGCCAAGAAGGTGGGCGAGATGTCGGGTGGCAAGTTCAGCGTTTCGGTGCACCCCGGTGGCGAACTGATGCCGGCGTTCGGCGTGGTGGACGGTGTGCAGCAAGGCACCGTGGAAGCGGCCCACACCGCTCCCTACTACTTCTTCGGCAAGGACGACACCTTCGCCATGGGCACGGCGATCCCCTTCGGCCTGAACAGCCGCCAGCTGACCGCCTGGTACTACGACGGCAACGGCCTGAAGCTGTTCCGCGAGTTCTACGACAAATACAACATCGTGAACTTCCCCGGCGGCAACACCGGTGCCCAGATGGGCGGCTGGTACCGCAAGGAAATCAAGAGCGGTGCCGACATCAAGGGCTTGAAGATGCGCATCGGCGGTTTCGCCGGCAAGGTGCTGACCCGCATGGGCGGCGTGCCGCAGAACATCCCTGGTGGCGAGATCTACCAGGCGCTGGAAAAAGGCACCATCGACGCCACCGAGTGGGTGGGACCGTACGATGACGAAAAACTGGGTTTCCAGAAGGTTGCCAAGAACTACTACTACCCAGGCTGGTGGGAAGGCGGCGCACAGCTCGACTTCTACATCAACAAGGCAGCCTTCAACGGCCTGTCTGCCGAGTACAAGGCCATCGTCGAGTGTGCGGCCTCCCATGCGC
>JAHIQV010000385.1 GCA_018903185.1 Gammaproteobacteria bacterium
ATCAAGACCCGCAAGAAGGTGCCGGCGCTGTTCAAGAGCGCGCCGGTGGCCCCTGTGACCGACAACAGCTGAATCAATCAGCCCTTGCCCGGTTGGCGGGTCTGCGGGCAGCGCACGGCGATGCGTTCGACATCGCCCGGTTGCGACCCCAGTCGTGCGGCCGTCAGGCAGCCCCCCCACACGCAACCCGTGTCCAGTGCCAGCACACCCGGGCGCTGCACGTCGGCGTCCAGCGTCGACCAGTGGCCGAACGCCACCGGCGTGCCTCCGGTGCGCCGCCCCGGCACCTCGAACCACGGCATGAAGCCCGCCGGTGCGCTGTCCGCGCTGTCCTTGGTGTCGAATTCCATCACGCCCTGCGGCGAACAGAAACGCAGCCGCGTGAGCGCATTGACAATCACGCGCAGCCGCGCGGCGCCGCGCAGGCCGTCGCTCCAGAAGTCGGGCTGGTTGCCGTACATCCCGTGCAGGAAAACGCCCCAGTCCGCGCTGCGCAGTGCCGCTTCCAGCTCGCCCGCCAGCGCCAGGGTCTGCGCGGTGTCCCATTGCGGCAGCACGCCTGCGTGCACCATCAGCCAGCCGTGGGCCTGCAGCGCCATGGAGCGCGTGCGCAGCCAGTCCAGCAGGTCGTCGCGGTCGGGGGCGTTCAGGATGTCGGCCACGGTATCGCTGCGGTGCGGCTTGCGCACGCCGTGCGCCACGGCGAGCAGGTGCAGGTCGTGGTTGCCCAGCAGGCAATGCGCCGCCCCTTCGAGCGCCATCAAGCGGCGCAACACCGCCAGCGACGCCGGACCGCGGTTGACCAGGTCGCCCAGCAGGTACAGCGTGTCGCGGCTGGGTGAAAAACCGATCTCGTCCATCAGACGTCCGAGGGCCTCGTCGCAGCCCTGCACGTCACCAATCATGTAAAGTGCCATGCGCCCATTATGGATACCCTCTTAATCATCTTTCTCACCCTGCTCAATGGCGCCTTTGCCATGTCGGAACTGGCACTGGCGTCCAGTCGCAAGGCCCGGCTGTCGGCCATGGCGGAAGCTGGTGACAAGGGCGCTGAGACCGCTCTGAAGCTGCTCGAAGATCCCACGCAGTTCCTCTCTTCGGTGCAGGTGGGCATCACCTCCATCGGCATGCTCAACGGTATCGTCGGTGAAGCCGCATTCAGCGGTGACCTGGCGGCCAGGCTGCAGGGTCTGGGGCTGACCGAGGCCACGGCCAGCGTGAGCGCCACCGCGGTGGTGGTGGTGGTGATCACCTTCATCACCATCGTGTTCGGCGAACTGGTGCCCAAGCGGATCGGTCAGCTCTACCCGGAAACGGTCTCGCGCTGGGTTTCGAGGCCCATGGCCTGGGTGGCGAAAATCGCGCGCCCCTTCGTGCTGCTGCTGTCGGTGACCACGCAGGGCACGCTCAAGCTGCTGCGCGTCGATACCAACGCCGTGCAGCACGTGACCGAAGAAGAAATCAACGCCAGCCTGGAAGAGGGGGTCGACGCGGGCCTCATCGAGGAGCACGAACACCAGATGGTGCGCAACGTGTTCCTGCTCGACGACCGCCAGCTCACCTCCATCATGGTGCCGCACGCCGACATCGAATGGCTGGATGCGGAAAGCGCCATCGACGAAGCGGTGCAAAAGGCCTGGACCACCGGCCATTCGTGGTACCCGGTCTGCCGCGGCGGGCTCTCCGATGTGGTCGGAGTGATCCACCTGCCCCGCATGCTGGCGCTGCAGGCCGAGGGCAACAACGAGCCGATCATGCGCCACGTGCAACCGGCGGTTTTCGTGCCCGAAACGCTCTCGGGCATGGAGCTGCTGGAGCAGTTCCGCGAGCGCTCCACGCGCATGGTGCTCGTGGTGGACGAATACGGGGTGGTGCAGGGATTGCTCACACCGCTGGACATGCTCGAAGCCATCACCGGCGAACTCTACCCCCACGAGGCACTGGATGCCTGGGCCACGCAACGCGAGGACGGCAGCTGGCTGGTGGACGGGGCCATGCCGGTGGCTGAACTCAAGGCCCGGCTGGACATCGAGGAGTTGCCCGACGAAGACAAGGGCCGCTACAACACCGTGGCCGGGCTGATGCAGACCGTGGCCGGGGAGTTGCTTGCGCAGGGCGACTCCGTTGATTGCGCGGGCTGGCGCTTCGAGGTGCTGGTGCTTGACGGGCGCCGCATCGACCAGATCCTCATCACCCCGCTGGAGCCCGCCGAAGACATGGCCTGAGGACCGTCCCGGGTGTTCAGCCGATCGGCTGCGGCCGGTGCTCGAACAGCCAGTACTTGAACGCCAGCGCCGCGGCCGACAGCCGCTTGCCACGCGAGTAGACCACGTGCCAGCGGCGGATCAGCGGAAAGCCCACCACGTCCAGCAGCACCAGCTCGCCCAGCGCCAGCTCTGAGGTGACCGTGGTGGCCGACAACACCGCCAGACCCAGGCCACCGGCCACGGTCTGCTTGATCGCTTCGTTGCTGCCCACCTCCAGCCGGTTCTTCAGCGTCACGCCCTGGCTGGCGAAGAACTTCTCGGCGGTAAGCCGTGTGCCCGAGCCAGGTTCGCGCAGGATGAAAGGTTCGCTGTTCAGGCGGCTGGGAGCGATCTTTTTCTTGCCCGTCAGCGGGTGGTCGGGCGGCGCCACCAGCACCAGCGGGTTGTCTGCAAAAGCCTCGCTGACCACGTCCATTTGCTCGGGTGGTTGTCCCATGATGTAGAGGTCGTCCTCGTTGTTGGCCAGGCGTTGCAGCAGCTTTTCGCGGTTGCCCACCAGCATGGCCACTTCGATGCCCGGGTGCGCCGCGCAGAAGCCGCCCAACAGCTTGGGCACGGTGTATTTCACCGTGGTGAGGATCGCGAGTTTCAGGCTGCCACGTTCCACACCTTGCAGAGCCGCGAGATCTTCGGAGAGGCGTTCCATGCGACTTTGAATGTCTTCACACGCCTCGGCCAATGTCTTGCCGGCGGCCGTGAGGTAGATCTTTTTTCCCAGCTGTTCGAACAGCGGCTGGCCCACCGTTTCCGCCAGTTGCTTGACCTGCAGCGACAGCGTGGGCGGGGAGAGGTGCAAGTCTTCGGCGGCGCGGGCAAAGCTGCTGTGCCGAGCCACAGCGAGAAAGATGCGCAGCTGGTGCAAGGTGGCGTGGCGCAGGTTCATGGGCTTGTCTCTAATGTTTGAGTTTAATAAACCGTAATATTAAAAACATTTTACTTTTATTTATTGATTGTGCAGTCAACAATCCGCACCAGTTCAGAGCAACGGCGCCCCATCTCAGCACACCGGGGCCGCTTTGAGCACCACAGTGAGACGTTTGACCACCCCGAAAAGGAGCAACCCGCAATGGCTACGAAGATCTACAGCGCCGGTGTCAAGGAATACCGCAGCACGTACTGGGAACCCCACTACACCCCCAAGGACACTGACATCCTCGCGTGTTTCAAGATCACGCCGCAGGCCGGCGTGGACCGCGAAGAAGTGGCCGCAGCCGTGGCGGCCGAATCGTCCACCGGCACCTGGACCACGGTCTGGACCGACCTGCTGACCGACCTGGACCACTACAAGGGACGCGCCTACCGCATCGAAGACGTGCCTGGCGACGACACCTGCTTCTACGCCTTCGTGGCCTACCCGATCGACCTGTTCGAAGAAGGCTCCATCGTCAACGTGCTGACCTCGCTGGTGGGCAACGTGTTCGGCTTCAAGGCACTGCGGGCCCTGCGCCTGGAAGACATCCGCTTCCCGATTGCCTATGTCAAGACCTGCGGCGGTCCTCCGGCCGGTATCCAGGTCGAACGCGACCGTTTCAACAAGTACGGTCGCCCGCTGCTGGGTTGCACCATCAAACCCAAGCTGGGTCTCTCGGCCAAAAACTACGGCCGTGCGGTGTACGAGTGCCTGCGCGGTGGTCTGGACCTGACCAAGGACGACGAGAACGTCAACAGCCAGCCGTTCATGCGTTGGCGTGATCGTTTCGAATTCGTGGTCGAAGCCTGCCAGAAGGCCGAGCGCGAAACCGGCGAGCGCAAGGGTCACTACCTGAACGTGACCTCACCGACGGTGGAAGAGATGTTCA
>JAHIQV010000386.1 GCA_018903185.1 Gammaproteobacteria bacterium
CATGGCGGTGGCAAGCATGGCGCCCACCAGCAGGAAGGCGGCGCGGCCGGCGAACATCTGCGTGGCCGCGTAAGACGCGATGCAGACCAGCACCAGCACCAGTGCGCCGACCTTGGCGTCGCCGTTCTGCGTCTGGCCCAGGGTGCGGCAGATGGCGTCGTAGGCGAACCAGAACACCACCAGGAAAGCCAGCGCCGCTGCAATGGCGCCGGCCGGGCTCCACTGCATGATGTTGGGGTCGATCAGGTAGACGCTGGGGCTCCAGAGGTAGGAGATCAGGAACAGCGCAAAGCCGGAGAGCCAGGTGGAATAGCTCTCCCAGTAAAACCAGTGCAGGTGCTCGGGCAGCTGGGGCGGTGCGCCACCGAACTTGACCGGGTGGTAGAAGCCGCCGCCATGCAGCGCCCAGAGTTCGCCGCTGACGCCGTCTTTTTTCAGCTGCTCGTCTTCGGGCGGCGTGAGGCTGCTGTCGAGGAAGACGAAATAGAAGGAGGAGCCGATCCAGGCGATGGCGACGATGACGTGCAGCCAGCGCAACAGCAGGTTGGCCCAGTCGAGCAGATAAGTTTCCATGGCACCTCAACACGACGACGGACACCCGTCAGGGTTTGCGACTCACCACCGCGGGCGCTCTGAGCCGACTGAGGGCCGCGTTTGAGCGTCGATGCTGTTGAACGACGCCCGCTCCGCTGCGACCAGATCGCCAAATTGTATACACTTTTTGCAAACAGTCGTCTGCGTGATAACCCGCAGATTCCGCTTCGTTTCAGCCCTTGGCAGCCCCGGGCCGGACTAGCAACAACTGAGCCACAACCGAGGCCGCGATCACGGCGGGCTCCTTGCCGGTGATGCCCGGCAGTCCGATCGGACAAGTGACCCGGGCCAGCTCGACATCGCTGAAACCCCGCTCGGCCAGGCGGTGCCGGAAGGTGGCCCACTTGGTGTGGCTGCCGATCAGGCCCACGAACGGCAGGTCGGCCGTGGTGCGCTGACGCTGCAGGCAGGCCGCCACGATGTCGAGGTCTTCCGCGTGTGAAAAGCTCATGATCAGCACCAGCGAACCCGGAGCGAGATCGCCCACGGCCGCCTGCACCGGGTCGGAATGCTCCGCATGCACCTGCGGCGGCAGATCGCAGGGAAACACCTCGTCGCGGCTGTCGATCCAGGTCACTTCGAAAGGCAGGGGTGCCAGCGCCTGCACGATGGCCCGCCCCACGTGACCGCCGCCGAACAGGGCCAGCGGCGCCAGCCGGGGGCTCAGGCGCTGGCGCAGGGCGTCACGGTCCGTCGCCTGGACCGGCTCGAACCGCAGGCGCACCCGGCCACCACAACACTGCCCGAGGCTGGGTCCCAGGGCCACCTCGTGCTCCCACACGCCGCCACCCGCCATGTGGCTGGTCAGCGCCAGCCGTTCGCGCGCCTGGCGAACGGCGTTCCATTCGAGCTGGCCGCCACCGATGGTGCCCACCTGGGTGTCGCCAAACACCGCCATCCAGGCACCACGCTCGCGCGGCACCGAGCCGCGCGTCTCCGACACGCTGACCAGCACCGCTGGCGCGAGGGCCAGATACCGCAAGAAACCGTCAAGTTCCGGGGTCATGTGTGGTGCGTTTGCCTACAGAACTGTATGAAGACGTAAAGCCGGAGCGTGCTGCGAAGTATCACCGCGACCAGCAAACACCCCCAGGCGATTCCCACATACACTTCATCAGATTGCCCGTATGAGCCCGACACCGCCACCCCGCTGGCAGCCCGTGCGGACCTCGCATCAGGAGACCTGGCACCATGAACATCACCACCCCCGCCCACCCGGGACCGGTCGGCCCCGCACCAGCCGACTCCAGCCGCCTGCGCAGCGTCTGGGGATCGCTCGCGTTGTGCGCCGCTGCCCTGCTGGCCGCCTGCGCGTCGCCAGTGACAGCCCCCCCCACAACACCACCGGTCGTCGACCCCATTGCCTTGCCAACGCCCTCACCCGAGGTGCCCCCGAGCCTGGTGTCGAAAGCCGACAACCCGCGCGCTTACCGCCAGGACGGCGCCCGCCACATTTATGGGAAAAACGCCCACCGCATCTTCAAAGGCCAGCTGCCGCCGCTGATGCACGCCGTCGGCGTGCTGCAGGTCGATCTGGACAACCGCGGCAACGTGCGGCGCCTGAACTGGATGCGCGCCCCCTCCCATGCCCCCGACGTGGTGCGCGAGATCGAACGCACCGTGCACGAAGCGGCCCCGTTTCCGGCGCCCGTACAGCTGGGCAGCGTGATCTACACCGATGTCTGGCTGTGGGACAAGAGCGGCAACTTCCAGCTCGATACGCTGACCGAAGGGCAAAGGAGTAAATAAGCCCCCCCCCGCGCCGCCTGCGGCGTCACCCCCCAGGGGGCGGCACTGGCCGTCCGGCAAAGCCGGCCCGGCGGTGCCCTGGGGC
>JAHIQV010000387.1 GCA_018903185.1 Gammaproteobacteria bacterium
CCACGCGCGCAATCTCTGCGTGGTAGGTCTCGATGAGTTCAAAGGTCCAGTCCGATGGACAGGGCAAGGGCTGCCGGTCCCGGCCCGCGGGAGCGGGAGCGGGATCGCCGCCAATCTCGGGCACCGGTTCCAGCGGGACATCGTCGGCGTGCATCATGAGGTACCTGCCTTCCTGAACAGCTCGCGAAACACCGGGTAGATGTCGGCGGCATCGGTGATCCGGCGCATGGCAAAGTTCGGCTCGTTCCGGCGCACCTGGTCGTACTCTTCCCAGAGGTTCTGCTCGTCGCCGGCGACCTGCACATAGGCGTAGTAGCGCACCAGGGGCAGCAGCTTCTGCTGCAACAGATCTCGGCACAGCGCCGAATCCTTGTACCAGTTTTCACCGTCCGAGGCCTGGGCGCCGTAGATGTTCCAGTCGCCCGGCGGATAGCGCGCCTGGATCACCTCGTGCATCAGCGTCAGCGCGCTGGAGACCACCGTGCCCCCGCTTTCGGTCGCCTGAAAGAATTCGGTTTCCCCCACCTCGGCGGCCTGCGTGTGGTGGCGGATGAACACCACGTCGGTGCGTTCGTAGTGCCGTTGCAGGAACAGGTAGAGCAGGATGAAGAAGCGCTTGGCAATGTCCTTGCGCTCCTCATCCATCGAGCCCGACACATCCATCAGGCAGAACATCACCGCCTTGGCGGTCGGCTGCGGAATGCGCACCCGGTTGCGAAACCGGAGATCGAGCGGATCGAGAAACGGAATCCGGCGCACCCGGCGCATCAAGGCCTCGATGCGCTGCTGGAGCGCATGGATTTCCTCGCGCGGCGTGCTGTCCTGCCGCTCGGCTTTGGCCAGCGCGTCCTGCAGTTCACGCAGGTGCTGCCGCAGTTCACCGCCCATGGCGATGCGCCGCCCCAGCGAAGTGCGCATCGAGCGCACCACGTGCAGACTCGCCGGGTTGCCAGCCGACACATAGCCGGCGCGCTGCGACCTCCATTCGGGCGCATCGGGCAACAACTGCGTGCGCACCAGGTGCGGCAAGGCCAGGTCGTCAAAGAAGATCTGCATGAACTCGTCGCGCGTGATGCGGAAAACAAAATCGTCTTCCCCGCCACCGTCCTGACTGCCCCGTCCGCCTCCGCCCGCGCCACCCGATGGTGGCCGACCGACACGGTCGCCCCGCACGTACTCGCGGTTGCCCGGGTGCACCGTCTCGCGCACCCCGCCTTGGCCGTGGCCAAACACCGGCTCGGACACATCGCGCCGGGGCAGCGTGATGTCTTCGCCCTGCTCGATGTCCCGGATGCTGCGGCCGGAGACGGCCTTCTTCACCGCGTCGCGGATCTGGTCGCGGTAACGGCGCAAAAAGCGCTCGCGGTTGCCGATGGACTTGTTCTTGCCCGACAGCCGGCGATCGACGATCTGCTGCAGCATGGAGACCCGCCTTTCTGGTTTTCGGGACAACGGCCCCGGGCGCTCAGGAGCTCTTGCGCACGCGCAGGTACCAGTCGCACAGAAGGCGCACCTGGCGCGTGGTGTAGCCCTTGTCGACCATGCGGTTGACAAAGTCTTCGTGTTTCTTCTGTTCGTCGGCGCTGGCCTTGGCGTTGAACGAGATCACCGGCAACAGGTCTTCGGTGTTGGAGAACATCTTCTTCTCGATCACCGCGCGCAGCTTTTCGTAGCTGGTCCACAGCGGGTTCTTGCCCGCGTTGTTGGCCCGTGCGCGCAGCACGAAGTTGACAATCTCGTTGCGAAAGTCTTTCGGGTTGCTGATGCCGGCGGGCTTTTCGATCTTCTCCAGCTCGGCGTTGAGCGAAGACCGGTCGAAGATCTCGCCGGTATCGGTGTCACGGAACTCCTGGTCCTGGATCCAGAAGTCGGCGTAGGTCACATAGCGGTCGAAGATGTTCTGGCCGTACTCGGAGTACGACTCCAGGTAGGCGGTCTGGATTTCCTTGCCGATGAACTCGGCGTAGCGCACCGCCAGCGTCTCCTTGATGAAGGCCAGGTACTTCTGCTCGGTCTCGGCCGGGAACTGCTCGCGCTCGATCTGCTGCTCCAGCACATACATCAGGTGTACCGGGTTGGCCGCCACCTCGGTGCTGTCGAAGTTGAACACCCGCGAGAGGATCTTGAACGCGAAGCGCGTGGAGATGCCGCTCATGCCCTCGTCCACGCCCGCGTAGTCGCGGTACTCCTGGTAGCTCTTGGCCTTGGGATCGGTGTCTTTGAGATTCTCGCCGTCGTAGACCAGCAGTTTGCTGAAGATGCTGGAGTTTTCGGGCTCCTTCAGGCGGGTGTAGACCGCAAACTGCGCCAGCATCTTCAGCGTACCTGGGGAACAGACGGCCTGCGACAGCGACGAGTTGCGGATCAGCTTCTCGTAGATCTTGATTTCTTCCGTCACCCGCAGGCAGTACGGCACTTTGACGATGTAGATGCGGTCGAGGAAGGCTTCGTTGTTCTTGTTGTTGCGGAAGGCCTTCCACTCGCTCTCGTTGGAGTGCGCCATCACGATACCGTCGAACGGGATTGCGCCGAAACCTTCGGTGCCTTTGAAGTTGCCTTCCTGGGTCGCGGTCAGCAGCGGGTGCAGCACCTTGATCGGTGCCTTGAACATCTCCACGAACTCCAGCAAGCCCTGGTTGGCCAGGCACAAGCCACCCGAGTAACTGTAGGCGTCGGTGTCGTCCTGGGCAAAGGTTTCGAGACGACGGATGTCGATCTTGCCGACCAGCGAAGAAATGTCCTGGTTGTTCTCGTCGCCCGGCTCGGTCTTGGCGATCGCGATCTGCCGCAACACCGAGGGAAAGCGCTTGACCACCCGGAAGCGCCGGATGTCGCCGCCATACTCTTCCAGCCGCTTGACCGCCCAGGGCGACATGACACGCTCCAGATAGCGTGGCGCGATGCCGTATTGCGTGTGCAGCAGTTCGCCGTCTTCGGCCGCGTTGAACAGGCCCAGCGGCGATTCGTTGACCGGCGAATCCTTGAGCGCGTAGAACGGCACCTGCTGCATGAGCTGCTTCAGGCGCTCGGCAATCGAGGACTTGCCGCCGCCCACGGGCCCGAGCAGGTAGAGGATCTGCTTGCGCTCCTCCAGCCCCTGGGCCCCGTGGCGGAAATAGGAG
>JAHIQV010000388.1 GCA_018903185.1 Gammaproteobacteria bacterium
CTCGGCGTTGTGCAGGGCGCGCACCTTGATCTCTTCCTCGTTGACCAGCTTGCCCGCTTCTTCGTCAACCAGGAGTTTCATCGCTTCGGCGATCTTGAGTTTGCGCGAGCGGCGCTTGTCCTGCCCCATCTGGCTGAACATGCCGCGCAACTGCTCGGCCATGTCTTCCATGCCGGCAGGGCCCATGATTTCCATTGAGGGCCGAGGCTCCGCCAGCTCGATCTCGATCTCCCGGTCATCGAGCAGACCTTCGCGCAGCTTCTTGCGAAAGGACTGCCGTGCGGTGCTTTCGGGAATGGCCACTGGCTCGGCGCCGGTGCTGCGCGGTGGTGGCAACAGCGCATCAAGGATGCGCTCCTCGGCCGCGTCTTCGGCACGCACGCGCTGGCTGCGCATCTCGACCTCGCGCGTCTGCTTGACGGCGATCTCGGCCAGGTCGCGGATGATGGCGTCCACGTCCTTGCCCACATAGCCCACTTCGGTGAACTTGGTGGCTTCGACCTTGATGAAGGGCGCATCGGCGAGTCGGGCCAGCCGACGCGCGATCTCGGTCTTGCCGACACCGGTGGGGCCGATCATCAGGATGTTCTTGGGCGTGATCTCGGGACGCAGCTTCTCGTCCACCTGCTGGCGGCGCCAGCGGTTGCGCAATGCAATGGCCACCGCGCGCTTGGCGCCTTTCTGGCCAATGATGAAGCGATCGAGTTCGGAGACGATCTCCTGGGGGGTCATGGAAGACATGGTGCCCCCACGCTTGTCACTTCGTGTACTTCGCTGCCCCCCGAGGGGGCGCGAGCTTGCTTGGGGCGGCCCTGCGCTGCGCTCATGGCTTCAATCCAGTGTTTCAATGGTGTGGTTCATGTTGGTGTAGATGCAGATCTCGCCCGCGATCGCGAGCGACTGCCGCACCACCTCTTCGGCACTCAGCGCCGTGTGCTGCGTCAGGGCGCGGGCAGCGGCCTGGGCATAGGCGCCGCCCGAACCGATGGCAACGACCCCGTGCTCGGGCTCCAGCACATCACCGTTGCCGGTGATGATCAGCGCAGCACTGTGGTCGGCCACCGCCAGCATGGCTTCGAGCCGGCGCAAAACGCGATCGGTGCGCCAGTCGCGGGTCAATTCGATGGCGGCGCGCACCAGGTGACCCTGGTGTTTTTCGAGCTTGGCCTCAAAGCGTTCAAACAGGGTGAATGCGTCCGCCGTGGCACCGGCAAATCCGGCCAGGACCTTGTCGTGGTAGAGCTTGCGCACCTTGCGCGCCGTGCCCTTGACGACGATGTTGCCCAGAGTGACCTGGCCGTCACCGCCAATGGCCACCTGCACACCTTCAGGCGTCTCGCGCCGCACGCAGACGATGGTGGTTCCGTGAAATGATTCCATAGGATAAAGAGATGGGGATGCCCAGAAGGTTCACAAGCCCGCCGGAGGAAAGAGGGGATTTTGCAAGGGCACCGCGGAACCGGCTCCGCCGGGCCGCCAGTGCCGCCCCCTTGAGGGGGTCGCACGCAGCGCGGTGGGGGTGGTTCAACCCTCGGGGGTCAATCGTTCCGCACCACCACTTTGGCGTATTCGGTGATGCCGATGACGTGGAAAAAAGCGGACACCAGGCGGTGCGCATCCACGAACTGGATCATGCGGCCTTCGGCATGGTGGCCCGAGACCCAGTTGAGCAGGGTGCCGGCTGCGGAAAAATCGACTCGAATCAGGTTGCGACAGGAAATGATGAGCACATCGGCGCCCTGCAACCGCTTTTCCAGGTTCTCAAGTGTGGCCTGGGGATCGCCCCTGATTTCACCCGACAGCTCCACCAGACCAAGCTGATTGAGCCCTGAGCTGAGACTCTCCATCACAGAGTCTCCCGGAAAAACCGAAGGCATCTGTTCCAGGACCACTTCGCCCAGCACGGACGAGCCGCTCTCCGAAGATTCGCCCGACAAGGCACGGAAATGGCAACGTGACTTCTCCCACCCCGGCGGTGACACCTCGTAGGTGACGCAGAAGTCCAGCGCGGTCAACTCGAATTCGTCCGGGCGGTCCATGACCCGCAGCACGGCCATGCGCAGCTCCCACCACAGCTGCTCCACGTCGCGCCGGCCGGAGGGCGTCAGGGACTTGAGCAGATCGAGCAGCTTGCTCGATCCGATGAAACACAGCTCCACGTCCTGATCACCCCAAAGGGTAAAGATGCCCAGCAGTGCACGGGCGGCCTTGACATCAACGGCCTCCAGCGGTTCCCAATCCAGCACCCAGGGCTGGTTGGCCCGCAACAGCACTTTCTGCAAGGTTCCCACGGCGTGCGCATCGAGTTCGGGCTCGCACGCCCAGACCGCGCGACCATTGGTCACCGATGGTTTGTAGGCCTTGCCGGTCATGGCCGAAACCGCCTCAAGCATGTCCTCCCACTGCGGTGCCGAACGGCCAAAACGGTTCACAAAATCCAGCGCCTGGCTCTCAAACGGAGCGAGTTGGCCCGTCGCCCGGTACAGGTCGAACAGGGCCAGCCAGTTGTCGAGACGGTCCTCGCCACCCTGCGCCTCACCCAGGGTATCCAGCAAGCCTTGTTCGGCCCCGGCATCGTCGCCGTTGGCAAAGCGGATGGCGGCTTCTTCCACCTCCGGGTCCTGGGCAATTTCATGAACGTCCAGCGCGAAGAAGTGCGACGCGGAAAAAGCCGGACCCGATCCGCTCGGTTCGCCACGCAATGTGGGCGCCATCAGGCCGATGCGCGCGGCGGCAGGGGCAGGCGCTGGCGCTGGCGCGTTCGCCGCTGGCACGCTGTCTGCTCGGCTTCCGGAGCGTGTGGCGGCCATCCCGGAGTCCGCACCGGGTGCGGATGGTGATGGGGCCGGCAAAGTCGAGGCCGGATCGATCAGAGGCGATGCCTCCGTTTCGTTGTACTGCACAGCGCGACGACGGGCCAGTGGATCGACCAATGCATCGGTCTTGGTGGAAACACCCTTGCGATCCAGCGGTGTGCCCCCGGTGCTGTGGGCACCCGAATTCAGGGTGGAGCCGGTGGTATGGGAGTCAGATCCCTTGGTCTTCCACCATTGCATCGACATCTGTGCCTCGATCTCGTCGATCTTCTTGAGCGTCATCGCCCTGTCGTCCGGCTTGGACGGCAGGCTGCTCTGGAAGAACGAGGGCCGAACTCCCTGCCAGCCTTCACTGGGTCCTTCGCGGCTCCGGATCTTGCGCAGCATGTCGAACTCGCGCTTGCGCACGAAGTCGTTGCGCCGTTTGCGCTCGATCATTTCCTTCAGGGCCGCTTTGCTGTACTCGCTCTCCCGATCCACGCTGCGGGTGTCCAGATCCCACCAGCTCGTGGTCGGGTGGCGAACAAACTTCACCACCTTGGACAGGAAGCCGCCGTTGGAGTCGTCCTTGGACATGAGAGCTCAGCGCCGAGGGGTTGAGGGTGGAAAGTGTTCCAGACCGGGGGGTCAATCCCCGAACATCTTCTGCTTGAGTTCGCGCCGCTGCTGCGCTTCAAGCGACAGACTGGCGGTCGGGCGGGCCATCAGGCGCGCCACGCCAATGGCTTCACCCGTTTCTTCGCAGTAACCATAGTCGCCCGAGTCGATGCGGGCAATCGCCTGTTCGATCTTCTTGAGCAGCTTGCGTTCGCGATCGCGGGTCCGGAGTTCCAGCGCATGTTCTTCTTCAATCGTAGCGCGGTCGGCGGGATCGGGAACGACCACGGTGTCTTCACGCAGGTGCTCGGTGGTTTCACCGGCATTGGCCAGCATGTCGGCCTTGAGCAAGGACAGCTTGCGGCGGAAGAAAGCCAGCTGTACCTCGTTCATGTACTCGTCGTCGGGCATGGCCTGCACGTCCGGGTCGGTGAGCTGCTCAACCGGCAGGTTCTTCCAGTTGTTGACCCGCTTGGGATCTTTCTGGATGGAGGATGGCACGGGAGGGGTCATTACGCGTTCGTTCATGGTGGAGAAGGTCGCCTTGATGGCATCGGGTGCATGGGTGGGGACCACCGCGGCCTGCGTCATCTGCTCCATCATCACCTTCTTGGCCGCGCGCTTGCCCAGAGGGCGTGGCGTCGATTCGACCACAACGGGTGCGGGAGCGGGAGGGTGCCGCTTGGCAACAGGCGCCGACGCCACCGTGGCGACGGGCCGGGTGGGCTTGCTGGATGGGACGGTTGCCGCGGGAGACGCGACCGCCTTGGTTTCTGACCGGACTTTCACAGCCGGCGCCACCTTGGCCAGGGCTTTCGCCGGCGCCGGTATTTTGGCTGCAGGCTTCGCTGCGCCCGCCCGGGTGTCCACGGCC
>JAHIQV010000050.1 GCA_018903185.1 Gammaproteobacteria bacterium
CCTGCGTCTGACCGCGGATGTGTGTATCGCCGCGCTCGGGGACCATGCCGGCGAGGTAGACCACGCCGTTGAACACCGCCGCTTCGCTGTAGCGGGCCGCCACGCCGTGGCGCTGAATATCGTTGCTCATTGGCTTTTGGACCCCAGTTTGCTTTCTTTGCCGGCGAAAAGCCGGTTGATGTTTTCAGCGTGGCGCCACACCAGCAGGATGCCCATGACCGCCAGGCTCAGCACCATCACATTCGGCGCGTCCCAGGCCACCTGGCGGCCAAACAGGTAGTACGCCGGGGCGAACACCGCCGTGACGATGGAGGCGAGCGAGGAATAGCGGAAGAAAAACGCCACGATCACCCAGGTGGCCAGCGAAGCGAGGCCGAGCCAGGGGTTGAAACCGAGGATCACGCCGGCCGCCGTGGCCACACCCTTGCCACCCTGGAAGCGGAAGAACACCGGATACAGGTGCCCGAGAAAAGCCGCCAGGCCGACCAGCGCCACCGTCCCATCGCCCAGCCCCCAGGCATCGCCCCACCACTTCACGGCCACCACCGGCAGCCAGCCCTTGAAGGCATCCAGCAGCAGCGTGACGATGGCGGCGGCCTTGCTGCCCGAGCGCAGCACGTTGGTGGCGCCGGGGTTCTTGCTGCCGAAGGTGCGCGGGTCGTTCAGGCCCATCGCGCGACTGACCAGCACGGCAAAAGACAACGAACCGATCAGGTAGGCGGCCACGGTGGCGATGGCGGGGTAGAGGGATTCCAAGGCGACGTCCTCGTTGTTGTTCTGGGGGTTCGCGTGTCCAGCGCGCGCGGGCGGTTCCGGTCGCCTATTCTGCCAGCGCGCACTGCACGGCCCTGGCCCCCAGCGGACCGCTGAGCACGGCCGGATCGATGCCGACCAGGAAACCGCGCCGACCACCGTTGATCCAGATCTTCGGCAGCGCCAGCACCGTGGACTCCACCCACACCGGCATGTCGCGCTTGAGGCCAAAGGGCGAGGTGCCGCCCACAAAATAGCCGCTGTGCCGGTTCGCCACTTCGGGCTTGCAGGGCTCGACCGACTTGGCGCCGATCTGGCGCGCCAGGTTCTTGGTGGACACCGTGCGGTTGCCGTGCATCAGCACCGCCAGCGGCTTCGCCGCCTCGTCCTGCATGATCAGCGTCTTGACCACGGCGAAGGGATCGAAGCCCAGCACCGCCGCGCTGTGCTGCGCGCCGCCGTGCTCCAGGTACTCATAGGGGTGCTCGGTGAAGACCACGCCATGGGCCTTGAGCCAGGCGGTGGCGGGGGTTTCAGAGATGTGGGTCTTCTTCGCCATCACTGGGCGGGATCGCGCAGTTCCCAGCGGATTTTGTCAATCTCTTTGAGCAGTTCGGGCGACAGCGCCGTGCCCCACGCATCCAGGCATTCGTCCAGCTGCGCCAGCGAGGTCACACCGATGATGGTGCTGGCCACGCGCCAGTTGGTGTAGCAGAAGGCCAGCGCCAGTTGCGCCGGCGTCATGCCGTGCTCGCGGGCCAGCGCGTTGTAGCGGCGCGCGGCATCCAGCGCTTCCGGCCGGCCCCAGCGCTGTTTGCGCATCGAGTCGTACAGCGCCATGCGCCCGGCGTCGCCCACCAAGCCGTTGGCGTCGTATTTGCCGGTCAGCAGGCCGAAGCCCAGCGGTGAATACGCCAGCAGCGACACGCCCAGGCGGTGGCCGGTTTCGTCGAGCCCGTTTTCGTAGCTGCGGTTGATCAGGCAATACGGGTTCTGCACCGTGGCCACGCGCGGCAGGCCGTGCTGCTCGGCCAGGCGCACGAACTCGTGCACGCCGTAAGGTGTTTCGTTCGACAGGCCCACCGCCCGCACCTTGCCCGCTTTCACCAGATCGGCCAGCGCTTCGAGCTGCTCCAGCACGGAAACACCCGGCTTGTCTTTGGCCGGATCGAAATACAGCGCGCCGAAGGCGGGCACGTTGCGCGCCGGCCAGTGGATCTGGTAGAGGTCGATCACGTCGGTCTGCAGGCGCTTGAGGCTGGCCTCGCAGGCCTCGATGATGCCGGCCTTGCTCACCTCGGGGCGCAGCCAGGGCATGCCGCGGGCGGGGCCGGCCACCTTGGTGGCCAGCACGAGTTTTTCGCGTGCGCCCGGGGTCCTGGCGAACCAGTTGCCGAGAATGGTTTCAGTGGCGCCGCAGGTTTCGGCCCGGGCGGGCACGGAATACATCTCGGCCGCGTCGATGAAGTTGACACCCCGTTCCAGCGAGCGGTCCAGGATCCGGTGGGCATCGGTCTCGTTGACCTGTTCACCAAAGGTCATGGTGCCGAGGCAGATGGGGGTGACTTGCAGGGCGCTGGCGCCCAGTGAAACAGTGTTCATGAAGAAGTGTGCAAATGCGTATGACTTGAAATCGGAAGACCGAAACGGTCTATAAGTTTAGGGCCGCGGGAATGCCCCGTGTGTCGCCCGTGAACCCGTCTGCCTGATTGCTCTGGAGTTGCCCATGTACCGATTCAAGCCCCTGTACCTGCTTTCTGCCCTGGCCTTGTGTGTCGCCGTGGCGGGCTGTGGCACGCCCGGCCGGGGTCCTGGCCCAGGGCCCGACCGTTCTGGCCCAGCCACTGGAACCGCGCTTGATATGCCCGTCGCGGAAGCATTTGCACCAGGGCGCTCGGCCGTCAAACCCGCCCTCGCCCGCGAGCTCAATGCCCTCGCGCAACGGCTGCAGGGGCGAGGCTATTCGCGCCTGCGCATCGTGGGCCCCGGCGACGAGACGGGCCGTGCAACGTCCAACCGGCTGCTGGCGCTGGACCGCGCGCACAGCGTGCGCGATTACCTGATCGCACGCGGTCTGTCGGTAACGCGGCTGCAGGCCGAAGGCCTGGCGGCGAGCCGCAGCCTGGAAATCCACATCACCGCGCCGCCCGGTCGCGGCTCCCGCTGAGGGTCTTCACGCCAGCGCCCGGGCCCGCGCCTCTTCCTGCTGGCGCAACACGCGACGCTGCACCTTGCCGGTGGTGGTCATGGGCAGGGACTCGACGAATTCGATCTCTTTCGGGTACTCGTACGGTGCGAGCTTGCCCTTCACATGGGCCTGCAGTTCCGCCGTGAGACGCACTTCAAACCCGGCATCACCCAGGCTTCGCCCTGGCTTGGCGTTGAGGTATTCCTGCGCCAGCACCACATAGGCCTTGACCACCGCACCGCGCTCGGCGTCGGGCTTGGGCACCACCGCCGCGTTGGCCACCGCCGGGTGCTTGACCAGGCAGTTTTCGATCTCGCCCGGCCCGATGCGATAACCCGCGGCCTTGAACACGTCGTCGGCCCGGCCCTGGTACCAGAGATAGCCCTCGGCGTCGCGGATGGCCATGTCGCCGGTGCGGCACCAGCTGCTGGCCATGTCGCCGGTGAACTTGGCGCGCGTGGCGGCCTCGTTCTTCCAGTAGCCGAGGAAAAAGATCGGGTCCGGGTCGCCGTGCACGTCCAGCCGGTGCACCGCCACGTCGCCCGGCACGCCCACCGGGCACTCGTGACCTTCGTCGTCGATCACCGCCACCCGGTGCCCGGGGTAGCCTTTGCCCATCGACCCCGGCTTGGCCGGGTAGAGCCGCGCGCAGTTGCCCACGATGTAGTTGATCTCGGTCTGGCCAAACATTTCGTTGACCGTCACGCCCAGCTGTTTCTGGCAGTAGGCAAACACCGCGTCACCCACGGCCTCGCCCGCGCTCATGATGGCCTGCAGCTGCACCCGGAACTGTTTTCGCGGCTGGGGATAGGCCTTCATCATGGCCTTGAGCGCGGTCGGAAACAGGAAGGTGTGCGTGACGCCGTGGCGCTCCATCAGTTCGAACGCGGCCTGCGGGCTGAAGCGGCCGTTGAAGGCCACGATGGGGCGGCCGAAATACAGCGAGGGCAGCAGCGCGTCCATCAGGCCGCCGGTCCAGGCCCAGTCGGCCGGCGACCAGAACACCGCCTGCGACGGCTTCGTCGCATCGAAGGGATCAAAGCCGAACCAGTTCTGGCTGCAGACAAAGCCCGTGAGGTTGCCGATGAGCGCACGGTGCGGGATCAGCGCGCCTTTGGGGTTGCCGGTGGTGCCGCTGGTGTAGATCAGCACCGCGGCTTCGTCCGCCAGCGTGTCCACCGCCTTGAACCGCGGTGGGGCCGCGGCCAGCAGGTCGGCCCACGCCAGCGCACCCGGCGCCGGCGCGTCGACCGCGATCAGGGCGCGCAGCTGCGGGCACTGCCCGGCCACGGACTGCACCGCTGCCAGCGTGCTGGCGTCACAGATCGCCGTCACGGCCTCGCTGTCCTGCAGGCGGAACTCCAGCGCCTCGGGGCCGAACAGCTGCGACAGCGGCATGCCCACCGCGCCCATCTGCAGCACGGCCATGTAGGCCACGGCGGTCTCGAAGCGCTGCGGCATCACGATGGCCACCCGGTCGCCGCATCGCACGCCGAGCGCCGCTAGGGCGCTGGACAGGCGGTTCGCCTGCTGCTGCAGCTCGGCGTAACTGTGGTGGCGGTCGGGTTGTCCCGGCGCGGTGGCGATCACCGCGGTCTGCTGCGCCGTGGCCGGATCGGCGGCCCAGCGGCGCGAGCAGACGGCCGCCATGTTGAAGCGGCGAGGCACCTGCCAGCCAAAGCGGCCATGCAGATCGGCGTAGTGGTCGGGGGTGTCGCTGGCTTGACGCTGGCGCATGAAGGGTCTCCGTCTCGTCTTTATGATGAATCGAATGTACCAAGCCCTGAAAGACTCGCGCAGCACGTTTGTGCCGATCCGCCACCTGTCCTACCACGTGCGTCAGTGGGGTGAACCGGTGCCCGGACAGGCGCCGCTCGTGCTGGCGCACGGCTGGATGGACGTGTCGGCTTCGTGGCAGTTCATGGTGGACGCGCTGAAGGCCGATCGCTGGATCGTCGCGCCTGACTGGCGCGGCTTCGGCCTGACCCGGAGCGGCGATCCGGCCCCGGACAGCTACTGGTTCCCCGACTACCTGGCCGACCTCGACGCCCTGCTTGACCATTTCGCGGGTGAGCAGCCGGTCGATCTGGTCGGCCACAGCATGGGCGGCAACGTGGCCATGATGTACGCCGGCGTGCGGCCGCAGCGCATCCGCCGCCTGGTGAACCTGGAAGGCTTCGGCCTGCCTGCCACGCGCCCGGCCCAGGCGCCCGAGCGTTATGCGAAGTGGATGGACGAGATCAAGGCCCTGCACCGCGGCGAGATGGACCTCAAACCCTACGAGTCGGCCGAAGGTGTGGCCCGCCGCCTGATGAAGACCAACCCGCGCCTGCCGCAGGACAAGGCCGACTGGCTGGCGCAGCACTGGGCAGCGCCCGATGCCCAGGGCCGCTGGCAGATCCTCGGGGACGTGGCCCACAAAGTGATCAGCGCCCACCTCTACCAGGTGGAAGAAGCGCTGGCGATCTACCGCCGCATCAGCGCGCCGGTGCTCAGCGTGACCGCGAGCGACGACAGCCTGAGCCAGTGGTGGAAAGACCAGTTCACGCTGGCGCAGTATCACGAGCGCCTGCAGGTGGTACCCGACCTGCAGAACGCGGTGATCCAGGACGCGGCCCACATGCTGCACCACGACCAGCCGGAAGAACTCGCCCGACTGATCGAGAACTTCCTGATCTGAGAGGCTGCCCTGAGGCTATGCCGGGCCGTCAGTGCCAGGGGACGGCTGGCATGAGAAAATCGCGGATTCTGTCAACGGCGGCTTCCCGCCTGTCCGGCTGACTCCCATCCCCGAATTCCGATTGAGGCCCCATCATGGAAGCAGAACGCGTCAACACCATCCGCAGCCAGCTCGAAGACCTGACCACCCGCGTGGTCGAGTTACGGAGGTATCTTTGACTACGATGCCAAAGCATCCAAACTGAAAGAAGTCGAATCCGCGC
>JAHIQV010000389.1 GCA_018903185.1 Gammaproteobacteria bacterium
CTGGAAGCCGCGCGCGCCGCCGCCTGGACCCGCCTGCCGCGCATGAAACCTGTGGAGCCGCCCGTGGCCTACCCGGAAGACACGCTCACCTACCTGGCCAACGTGTTCAACCACAAGGCGCGTGACTTCTACGCGAAACATGGCGTGAAGGTGATCGCTGCGGCCTACGAGAGCCACGAAGAAGCCGGCGAAGTGAGCCTGATGATCACCAAACACTGCGTGCGTTTCAGCCTGAGCCTGTGTCCCAAACAGGCCAAGGGCGTGACCGGCGTGCAAGGGACGGTGAAGGCCGAGCCCATGCAGCTCATCAACGGCAACGAGAAACTCACCCTGCGCTTCGACTGCAAACCCTGCGAGATGCACGTGGTGGGCAAGATGCGGCCCTCGGTGCTGAAAGCCGTGCAGACCAGTCCATTGAAGTTTTACCGGACGCGACCGGGCCAGGCGAGCCCGGTCTGAACGACACCCCTGGCTCTCAACTCCCAGCGCCACAAGCGTTGGCATCGTGTCGTCACACTTGAATACCAAGGGTTTCTGCTAGCTACCGGATTGCCGATGTGCAGTATATTGCCTATCAACAAGCCGCGAAAGTGCGGCTTTTTTAGGCACTTTAATTCCAGTCTTCTACCACCTAACCCCTTGCGAGTGGTGGGGGCAGGCGCCCCGCACAGGGTGAAGGTCGGCTGCATCAGTCTTCAAGACTAAATAGTTTAGACATCAAGTACGGGTAATTCACTATCCACACGGCCGCAGCACCCGCATACATTGAGCCGGTCCATACACACCACCCACAGGAGACAAACCATGACCACCCGCCGACTGATCCTCACCCGCAGCGCCGCCGTGATTGGCGCCGCATCCACCGGCCTGCTGTTGCCCCAGATCGCCCTGGCGCAATCCGACAAGGTGCGCGTGGGCTTCATGCTGCCTTACACGGGCACGTTTGCGCAGCTCGGCGTGGCGATCGAAAACGGCTTCCGCATGGCACTTGACGAACAGGGCGGCAAGCTGGGTGGCCGCGAGGTGGAGTTCTTCAAGGTGGACGATGAGTCCAACCCGGCCAAGGGCATCGAAAACGCCAACCGTCTGGTGCAGCGCGACAAGGTCGATGTGCTGGTGGGCACGGTGCACTCGGGCGTGCAGATGGGCATCCACAAGGTGGCGCGCGACAGTGGCGTGCTCAGCCTGATCCCCAACGCCGGTGTGCACGTGGCCACCCGCGCCCAGTGCGCACCCAACGTGTTCCGCACCTCGTTCACCAATTCCCAACCCACGCTGGCGCTGGGCAAGGCCATGGTGGATCGTGGCCACAAGAAAGCGGTCTGGATCACCTGGAACTACGCGGCCGGCGAAGAAGCCTACGAAGGCTTCGAACAAAGTTACACCGCCGCGGGCGGCACCATTGTCAAGAAGCTCGGCCTGCCTTTCCCGAACGTGGAGTTCCAGGCCCTGCTGACCGAGATCGCCTCGCTCAAGCCCGACGCCGTGGCCTGCTTCTTCGCCGGCGGTGGCGCCGCCAAGTTCCTGCGCGACTTCCATGCGGCCGGCCTTTCCAAGAACATCCAGCTCTACGGTTCGGGCTTCCTGACCGAAGGTGTGCTCGAAGCCGCCGGCCCGGCCGCCGACGGCGTGCTGACCACCATGCACTACAGCGATGCGCTGGACACGCCGCGCAACAAAAAATTCCGCCTCGACTACGCCAAGACCTTCAAGACCCAGCCCGACGTGTACGCCGTGCAGGGTTACGACACCGGTCTGCTGCTGGTCAAGGGCGCCAACGCGGTCAAGGGTGACCTGTCCAACAAGAAGGCGCTGTACGCGGCCATGGAAGGCGCGACCATCGACAGCCCGCGTGGCCAGTGGACCATGAGCAAGGCCCACAACCCCATCCAGGACATGTACCTGCGCAAGGTGGAAAACAAGGAAAACAAGGTCATCGGCATCGCACAAAAAGCTGTGGCCGACCCCGCCACCGGTTGCCGCATGGGCTGATTCCGGCCCGGTGTTCCTGTCTTCGGTCCGCGCCTTTCGGGGCGCGGACCCTCTTTGCGCCCACGCCCCGAACCGATGGACTTCGCCAACTTCCTGATCCAGTTGCTCAACAGCCTGCAATACGGCCTGTTGCTGTTCATGCTGGCCGCCGGCCTGACGCTGATCTTCGGCATCATGGGCGTGGTCAACCTGGCGCACGGCAGTTTCTACATGCTGGGCGCTTACCTGGCCTGGTTTCTGGCTTCGCAGTTCAACAGCCTGGTGCTGGCCATCGTGGTCGGCACGCTGATCGCCGTGGCGCTGGGCTGGGCGCTGGAATGGCTGCTGTTCCGCCACTTCTACCAGCGCGACCACCTCGACCAGGTGCTGCTCACCTTCGGGCTGATCTACATCTTTGAAGAGGTGCGCTCCATCCTCTGGGGCGACGACGTGCACTCGGTGCAGGTACCCGAACTCGTGAACTGGTCCATTCCGCTGACCGAGAACCTGTCTTACCCGGTCTACCGGCTGGTGATCTCGGCGGTGTGCGTGGCGCTGGCGCTGGGCCTGTATTTTCTGATCTCCAAAACCCGGCTGGGCATGAAGATCCGTGCCGGTGCCTTCAACCGCGAAATGACCGAAGCGCTGGGCATCAACATCCGCCTGATCCACGGCGTGGTGTTTGCGCTCGGTGTGGCGCTGGCCGCCATCGCCGGCATGATTGCCTCGCCGATTTCCAGCGTGTACCCCGGCATGGGCAGCTCGGTGCTGATCATGTGCTTCGTGGTGGTCGTCATCGGCGGCATCGGCTCGGTGCGTGGCGCCCTGGTGGCCGCGCTGCTCGTGGGCCTGGTCGACACCTTCGGCAAGGTGCTGATGCCGCAGATCGCCGGCATGGCGGTCTACATGCTGATGGCCGGCGTGCTGCTCTACAAGCCGGAAGGCTTGTTCAAACAATGAACATGGGCACCCTCGCATGAGCTCCCCCAAAGCCACTCTGGAAACCTTGCCCAAAGGCGTGCAGGCGCTGCTGGCGCTGGGCGCGATCGCGCTGGCGGCCTTCCCGCTGATCCCTTCCGACAGCTCGGACTTCTACCTGCAGATGCTCTCGCAGATGATGATCCTGGCCATCTTCGCCATGAGCCTGGACCTGCTGCAGGGCGTGACCGGCCTTGTCTCGCTCGGCCACGCCGCCTACTTTGGCCTGGCCGGTTACGCCCTCGCCTTCCTGACGCCGGCCGACGTGCCGGTGAGCCTGTGGTGGTCGCTGCCCGTGGCGGCGCTGGGTGCCGGACTGGCCGCCCTGGTGATCGGCTTCTTTGTCGTGCGCACGCATGGCATCTACTTCATCATGGTCACCATGGCGTTCGCGCAGATGGTGTTCTTCCTGTTCTTTGACAACAAGGAACTGGGTGGCTCGGACGGTCTGTACGTGAACTTCCGGCCCGACGCCAGCCTCTTCGGCTGGACCGGCATCGATCTGGAAAACAAGACCACCTTCTTCTACTTCACGCTGGCCATGCTGGTGGGCATCTACGCCTTCCTGCGCCGCCTGCTGTTTTCGCCCTTTGGCCGTGTGCTGGCGGGTATCCGCGTCAACGAGCACCGCATGCGCGCCGTCGGCTACGGCACCTTCGGCTACAAGCTCGCGGCCTTTGGCCTGGCCGGCACGCTGGCCGGCGTGGCGGGCTACCTGTGGGCCGCGCAGACCGGCTTCGTGAACCCCGAGCTGATGGGCTTTCACATGAGTGCACACGCCATCATGATGGTCATCCTCGGCGGCATGGGCAACTTCGCCGGTGCCATCGTCGGCGCCTTCGCCTTCGAATACGTGATGCACTTCTTCAAGGACCTGACCAAACACTGGCAGCTGCTCATGGGCGGCTTCATCGTGCTGGTGGTGGTGTTTGCCCCGCGCGGCCTGCTGGGCCTGGGTGAGCGCTTCATGAAAAAGAAGGACGCAGCATGAGCGAGTTGCTGCTTTCAGCCCAGAAGCTCGTCAAGCGGTTTGGCGGCCTCGCCGCCGTGAACGAGGTTTCCGTGGACCTGTTCCGCGACCGTATCCACGCCGTGATCGGCCCCAACGGCGCGGGCAAGTCCACCCTGACCAACCTGCTCTCGGGCGACCTGCCACCGACCTCGGGCACCATCCGGCTCAACGGGGTGGAAACCGCGGGCCATTCGCCCGAGTCGATCTCGCGCCTGGGGCTGGGCCGCAGCTACCAGAAGACCAACATCTTCCCCGGCTTCACTGTGCTCGAGAACTGCCGGTTGGCCGCGCAGTCGCGCGAACCGCGCGGAACCAGAA
>JAHIQV010000390.1 GCA_018903185.1 Gammaproteobacteria bacterium
GCCCTGACCGGCGATGCGGTAGTAGTCATCGATTTTGAGCAGCGCAAAGGCAGGGCGACCACGGTCGGTGATGAACACGGGGCCATCGGCAGCCGCGCGTTTGGCCGCTGACACATCGCGGGTGAAGTCCCGGCTGGAAAACGTGTGGATGCCCATGTCGATCTCCTGAATGCACGCAATGTTTGTATGTTGCGACATGATGGGTTGGGGTGTCCATGCTCTGATGATGTTTCATCTATTTTGGTTAAAATGTCTATCTCACGTAACTCACGGGGTGCTCAATGCAGACTCTGACTTCGGCCAAGGTGCAGGCCAACTTTGGCGCCGCGGCAGACATTGCCAAAGGTGGTGAAGCGGTGACGATCACCCAATATGGGCGGCCCGCCCTGATGCTCTTTTCATACAAGGAAGGTGAGGAGCTTTTGCGTCTGCGGGCTGCGGCTGAACTCAATCGCTACCTGGAGGGGCGTGCGGCGACGATGCCTGCGGGTGTGAAGGAGCTGAGTCCCGATGAGCTGAACAAGCTGATCCATGAGCTCAGGGGCTAAAGGGCTCGTTCTGGACACCAACGTCCTGATCAGCGCGGCCATTTTTCCGCATTCAATGGCAGCCCGGACGCTGTCGCTGGCGTTCGCGTCATGCCGCCTGTACCGCTCACAGGAGACTTTTCAAGAGGTTCTGTCGGTGCTGAACCGGGCGAAGTTTGACCGCTACTTCGTGGACCCGGTGTTCACCCGGGCGATGTTTCTTGACATCTACGAGCGGTACACGATGGAGGTGGCGGTGACCCACGTTTGTACCGAGTGCGTGGACCCCAAAGACAACATGTTCCTGTCGCTGGCGGTGTCTGCGGGCGCAGACATCATTGTTTCGGGCGACAAGGCGCACGTGTTGTCCATGCATCCTTACCGGGGAATCGACATCCTGTCGCTGGCCGACTTCTACCGGTTGATGACTCAGGACACGCCGCTTTAAACCCGACATCAATCCGTGCGCTGCACCGGCAGGCTGAGCTCGGTGGTTTCGCGCAGGCGCACGTCAACCCTGGCCTGGCCTTCGTCGACCACGCTCCAGGGCAGGGGCAGGGTTTCGTTGCGCACGCTGACGGTGCGCGGGCCGCTGGCGACGAAGGGGAATTCGAACCGGCCCTGGGCGTCGGTGCGCACGGCGTAGCGGTTGTCGAGGTAGATGGTGACGCCGGGGGCGCCGGTTTCGCTGGCTTCCTGGGTGCCGCTGCGGTTGGCGTCGAAATAGACCACGCCTTCGATGCGGCCGCCGCCTTCGCTGGGGAGGCCGCCCAGGGGCACGCGGCGGCTGCCGGCCTGCAGTTCGTAGCGCAGCACGGCGTAGAAGCTGCGGTCGCTGTCGGTCGGGGTGTCGGTGACGATGGGGGCGAGCGGGTCGAGCGGGCGCACGGTGCGGCTCTGGCCGAGGCTGCGGGTGTATTGGCCTTCGAGGCTCCAGCGGGGGTTGATGCGCCAGGCGCTGCCGAGGTTGACGCCGTGGCGGCGGGCGCCGTGGTGGCTTTGTTCGGTTTGCAGGGTGCCGCGCAGGGTGGCGTTGTCGCCGAGCGGGGCGGTGATGGCGAGGGCGGCGGACCAGCGGGTTTCGTCGGCCGCGTTGCCGCTGTGGGGGCTGTCGTCGGGGTCGGTGCTGGCGCGGTCGCGGATGAGGCCGAGGCTGGTGGAGACGCTCCAGCCCTGGGGCACGGCCCAGTCCTGGTCGTAGCTGATGGCTTGTGAGCGGTTCTGGCTGGCGGCGCCGCTGCCGCCGCTGAGGGTGAGGCGCAGGCCGCTGGTGCCGAGGGGGTTTTGCCAGCGCCAGTCGCCGTAGCTGCTCCAGGCGTCGCCGTCGAAGTGGCGCACGGAGGCGCCGGCGCCGAGGGTGCTGGCGCGGCTGAGGCGCCAGCGCGCGCTGCCCGAGGCGTAGCTGCCGGCCCGGGTGCGCCCGCTGATGGAGCGCAACCAGTCGATGGAGCCTTCGGCGGACCACTGGCGGGTGCGCCATTCGCTGCGCAGGGTGGCGCCCTGCACGTCGGCGGGCATGGCCTGGCCGGCCC
>JAHIQV010000391.1 GCA_018903185.1 Gammaproteobacteria bacterium
ACCGCCCGTGGCCATGAGCACCACCCAGTCGCTGATTGCCATGCACTGGGGCACATCGTGCGAAATCAGCAGGGTGGTAGCCCCGGTCACGTCGGTCAAGGTGCGGATCAGTTTGGCCGCGACACCCATGGACACCAGGTCCAGCCCGGCGAAGGGCTCGTCGTACATGATGAGCTCGGGGTCCAGCGCAATGGCCCGGGCCAGGGCGATGCGTCGCGCCATACCGCCCGACACCTCGCTGATGCGCAGCCCCGCTGCACCCCGCAGACCCACCGCGTTCAGCTTCATCAGCACGATGTCGCGGATCAGCGACTCCGGCAGATCGGTCATTTCACGCAACGGAAAAGCCACGTTGTCGAACACCGAGAGGTCGGTGAACAAGGCGCCGAACTGAAACAACATGCCCAGTCGGCGGCGCAGACGGAACAGCTGGCGCTTGTCACCCGTGTTCACGACTTCGCCATCAAACACCACGCGCCCGCTGTTGGGGGCATGCACGCCGCCAATCAGGCGCAACAAGGTCGTCTTGCCGCAGCCGGAACCACCGAGCACCGCCGTGACCTTTCCGCGCACAAATCGCAGCGAGATGTCGTTCAGGATGGTTCGGCGGCTGTCGTAGCCAAACGTCACATGATCAATTTCAATGAAGGTGGATTCGCTCATGGGGCCAGGAAAAATGACTGCGCATTGTCGCACGCGGGTCGATCTCTCCCTTTTTCATAGCGAGGAAACCCTGGGGATCAACGTGGCAGGTCGGAGAACCCCATCAGGAACTCATCCACCGAGCGCGCCGCCTGGCGGCCCTCACGGATCGCCCACACCACCAGGCTCTGGCCACGGCGCATGTCGCCGGCCGCAAACACCTTGGCCACGTTGGTGGCGTAACCACCGGTGAAATCGGTGCTGGCCTTGGCGTTGCCGCGGACGTCCTTCTCGATTCCGAAGCCATCCAGGATGCTGGCGACCGGGTTCACGAAGCCCATCGCCAGCAGCACCAGATCGGCCTTGTAGTCCTTTTCGGTGCCAGGGATTTCGACCAGCTTGCCGTCTTTCATTTCGACGTGCACGGTGGTCAGGCCGGTGACTTTGCCCTTCTCGCCCTTGAAGGTCTTGGTGGAGATGGCGAACTCGCGGGTGCAGCCTTCTTCGTGGCTGGAGCTGGTGCGCAGCTTGAGCGGCCAGTAGGGCCACACCAGGGGTTTGTTTTCCACTTCGGGCGGCTGGGGCATCACCTCGAACTGGGTCACGCTGACCGCGCCGTGGCGGTTGCTGGTGCCCACACAATCGCTGCCGGTGTCGCCACCGCCGATCACGATGACGTGCTTGCCGTCGGCGCGCAACTGGCCCTTGAGCTTGTCGCCCGCGTTGACCTTGTTCTGCTGCGGCAGGAACTCCATGGCGAAATGGATGCCGTCCAGGTCGCGGCCCGGGACTGGCAGGTCGCGGCTTTGCTCGGAGCCACCGGTCAGCAGCACGGCGTCAAAATCTTTCTGCAGCTGTTCGGGCGTGATGGTTTCTTTGGCCCAGTTGGTGACCTTGCTGTCCTTGGGCAGCTCGCCGACCATGACACCGGTGCGGAACACCACGCCTTCGGCCTTCATCTGCTCGACGCGGCGGTCAATGTGCGACTTCTCCATCTTGAAGTCGGGGATGCCGTAACGCAGCAGGCCACCGATGCGGTCGTTCTTCTCGAACAGGGTCACGTCGTGACCCGCACGCGCCAGCTGCTGGGCCGCGGCCATGCCGGCCGGGCCGGAGCCGACCACGGCGACCTTCTTGCCGGTCTTGATCCTGGCCGGCTGCGGTTGCACCCAGCCTTCGGACCAGGCCTTGTCGATGATGGCGTGTTCGATGGACTTGATGCCCACCGCCTCGCCATTCACATTGAGCGTGCAGGCGGCCTCGCAGGGCGCGGGGCAGATGCGGCCGGTGAACTCGGGGAAGTTGTTGGTGCTGTGCAGCACGGTGATCGCGTTCTTCCAGTCGGCCTGGTAGACCAGATCGTTGAAGTCCGGAATGATGTTGTTGACCGGGCAGCCGCTGTTGCAGAACGGCGTGCCACAGTCCATGCAGCGCGCGGCCTGCAGCTTGGCCTGGCTGTCATCGAGACCGACGACGAATTCCTTGTAGTGCTTCAGGCGCTCGGGCACGGGCTTGTAGCCCTCTTCCAGACGCTCGTATTCCATGA